>NZ_JBAPPI010000564.1:0-7252 GCF_049280035.1 Mycobacterium sp.
GACGATTCCGAACTGGTTCTTCGAGCCCGATATCGCGGCCGATATTGTCGGCAATCTGCTCTTCGGCCTGCTCGAGAGTGACGGCTGGGTGAGCCGGGAACAGACCGGAGCGCTTCGGGTCGGTTACACGACGACCTCCGAGCAGCTCGCACACCAGATCCATTGGCTGCTCATGCGATTCGGCATCGTAAGTACGGTTCGAGATTATGACCCGACTCAGAAGCGGCCCAGCATTATCAACGGGCGCCGGGTCCGGAGCAAGCGCCAGATATTCGAGGTCCGGATCTCGGGCATGGAGAACGTCACAGCATTCGCGGAATCGGTTCCCATGTGGGGCCCGCGTGGTAGCGCCCTTATTCAGGCGATTCCCGAGGCTATGCAGGGGAGGCGACGTGGATCGCAGGCGACATATCTGCCCGCGGAGGTGGCCGATGCCGTGCTGAATTACCTTGACGAGCGTGGCGTGACCGCGCTGGAGGCCGCAGCAATGATCGGTGCAGGCGCCGGGGACCCTCGTGGCGGAATGAAGCAGGTCTTAGGTGCCAGCCGTCTCCGTAGGGATCGTGTGCAGGTGCTCGCGGATGCCTTGGATGACAAGTTTCTGCATGATGTGCTGGCGGAAGAACTCCGGTACTCAGTGATCCGAGAAGTGCTGCCAGTGCGGCGGGTACGGACGTTCGACCTCGAGGTCGAGGAACTGCACAACCTCGTTGCGGAAGGTGTTGTCGTGCACAACTGCGCGCCGCCGTTCAAGCAGGCCGAGTTCGACATTCTCTACGGCAAGGGCATCAGCAAGGAAGGCTCGTTGATCGACATGGGTGTGGATCACGGCTTCGTCCGCAAGTCAGGGTCCTGGTTCACCTACGAGGGCGAGCAGCTGGGTCAGGGCAAGGAGAACGCCCGCAACTTCTTGATGGAGAACGCCGACGTGGCCAACGAGATCGAGAAGAAGATCAAAGAAAAGCTTGGCATTGGCGCGGTGGTGACCGATGGCTTGACCGATGACAGCGTCTTGCCCGCCCCCGTCGATTTCTGAGCCGTCTCGCGAGGAGCTGGCGCGGGCGTTGTGCCTGCGCCTGCTCACCGCGCAGGCACGCACTCGCGCCGAGCTGGCCGGTCAGCTGGCCAAGCGCGGCTATCCCGATGACCTCAGCACCCGGGTGCTCGACCGGCTGGCCGACGTCGGGTTGATCGACGACGCCGGCTTCGCCGAGCAGTGGGTGCACTCCCGTCGGGCGAACGCGGCAAAAGGCAAGCGTGCGTTGGCCGCTGAGCTGCATACCAAGGGGATCGATAACGACGTGATCACCTCGGTGCTCGGCGGCATCAACCCCGCTGCCGAGCGCGGCCGCGCCGAACAGCTGGTGCGGGCCAAGCTGCGGCGGGAGACCCTGGGCGACGCCGATGACGCCCGGGTGAGTCGCCGGCTGGTGGCGATGCTGGCGCGCCGCGGGTTCGGCCAGACGATGGCCTACGACGTGGTCAGCGCCGAGCTGGTCGCCGAACGCGAGCGCAGGCGCGTCTGAACCGTCGGGGCGCCTTGCGTCGCAGGGAGATACAGCGTCTCAGCGATTATCGCGTTCGCGCGCCGGATCAGTGTCAGCAGTGGTCAGCAGATTGTCCAAGGCATCGCTGATGACATCACGTCGAGAGCGGCCGTCGTGCTCGGCGGTGATCAGATTGCTCCCGACGAATAGTGAGAACGCCAGAAAGCTGCGCGCCTCGGCGTCATCATGACCGCAGCCGATCTGCCGAAAAAGCTTGCGCAGATATGCCATTCGCCGGTTATCCACGCGGTTGAGTCGCTTGTTGACGCTGGGGTTGCGGCGGGCCCAGTCGCGGACCGCCAACTCAACGGCAAGCCCGCGTCCGGCGCGTGTGTGACGGCGCGCCAGCTCAAACAGGTGGCGCAACTTTGTGTGCGCGTCGTCTTCGGTGTTCTCGATCTGGCTGATGACGTCGTCGACCACCGTCTGCTCCCAGGTGTCGAGCATCCGCTCCACTAACGCACTGCGATCGGCGAATTCCCCGTAGAAGCCGCCCTTGGTAACGCCAAGGGACGCCGCGAGCACCTCGATCCGGATGGCTTCAGGGCCGCCGTCCGCCAGGGCAGCTAGTGCCGCCCCGACCCACGCCTCCGGTGGCGTCTTTCTTGCAGGCACGACACCGCATTATACGGCGGCGTATTGATTAATCCGGGCTACTCTGCGAAGCTTTATACGGCATCGTATAAAGGAGGCATCGTGAGGATTCCGAACGAGGTACAACTCTCGCAGCCATGGCGCATCCACGGTGTGGTGCACGACTTCACCCTCGAAGATGTTTGGAGACTTCCCGCCGTCACCGGCAACATGGCCGACTTTGCCAGCGTGATCGACATGGTCACCCAGTCCGACCCCGTCAACTCGGACTCGGCGCCCACTCGACTCCTGTGGGGTGTACGGGACCGCCTGGGTAAATGGTTTGATTTGGGCCGGATATCAACCACCGCAGGCACCGAAAAGCGGTTGCCCATCCCCGGGACGCCAGAATTCACCCTCGCTGATCGTTTACCGAACGATCTGCGTGGTTCAGCAGACGAAGTGCATTTCGACCATCTGCCGTTTGTGCCGCTGTACCGAACCGAAGACGAGTTCGCCGCCGAGATGTCTAATCAGACCGTTCATGGGGTGATGCACGTCGCGTGGGTCGGCCGCGATAGCGACGACGATCACGAGGCCCAGATGGCCGTCTATGTCAAACCGCGCGGCCGGTTCGGTCAGGTATATATGGCCTTCATCAAGCCTTTCCGATACTTGATCGTCTATCCGGCGCTCCAACGCCAACTTGCGCGGACGTGGAGTCGTCGCCGGGCAGTGCCGTAAGTCACGGATCGAGGCGGTGGCCGGGACTGCGGAAGCCGGACGCCGCACGACCGCCGTACCATGGCCCCGTGACTTCGACGGTGGCACCAGACGCAGCGGCGCAACGCTCGCCGTTGGTCTCAGCGCGCACCTACGAGGTCCGCACTTACGGATGTCAGATGAACGTCCATGACTCCGAGCGATTGGCGGGCCTGTTGGAAGCGGCCGGCTACCGGCGCGCGCCCGACGGCGCTGATGCCGACGTGGTGGTCTTCAACACCTGCGCGGTGCGAGAGAACGCTGACAACAAGCTCTACGGCAACCTCAGCCACCTGGCGCCCCGCAAGCGCAGCGACCCGAACATGCAGATCGCGGTCGGCGGCTGCCTGGCCCAGAAGGACAAAGACGCGGTGCTGCGCAAGGCGCCGTGGGTCGACGTCGTCTTCGGCACCCACAACCTCGGATCGCTGCCCGCGCTGCTTGACCGGGCCCGGCACAACAAAGTCGCTCAGGTAGAAATCGCCGAGGCGTTGCAGGAGTTTCCGTCGGCACTGCCCGCTGCGCGCGAATCTGCTTACGCTGCTTGGGTTTCCATCTCGGTTGGCTGCAACAACAGCTGTACATTCTGCATCGTACCGTCGTTGCGGGGCAAGGAGGTCGACCGCAGCCCGGACGACATCCTGGCCGAGGTGCGGTCGCTGGTGGACACCGGCGTGCTGGAAATCACCCTGCTGGGCCAGAACGTCAACGCATACGGGGTCTCGTTCGCCGACCCGCGGTTACCGCGCAACCGCGGCGCCTTCGCCGAGCTGTTGACCGAATGCGGACGCATCGACGGTCTGGAGCGGGTGCGGTTCACCTCGCCGCATCCGGCCGAGTTCACCGACGACGTCATCGACGCGATGGCCCAAACGCCGAACGTCTGCCCCGCCCTGCACATGCCGCTGCAATCCGGGTCGGACCGGCTGTTGCGGGCGATGCGCCGGTCCTATCGCGCCGGGCGTTATCTCGGCATCATTGACCGGGTGCGGGCGGTGATGCCGCACGCCGCCATCACCACCGACCTGATCGTCGGCTTCCCCGGTGAGACCGAGGAAGACTTCGCCGCGACGCTGGACGTCGTTCGGCGGGCCCGGTTTGCCGGTGCGTTCACCTTCCAGTACTCCAAACGCCCCGGCACCCCCGCCGCCAAGCTGGACGGTCAGCTGCCGAAAGCCGTCGTCCAGGAACGTTATGAGCGACTGGTGGCGGTGCAAGAGCAAATCGCGTTGGAGGAGAACCGCAACCAGATCGGACGGACCGTCGAGTTGCTGGTGGCCACCGGGGAAGGCCGCAAGGACAGTCGCACCGCGCGGATGAGCGGGCGCGCGCGAGACGGTCGGCTCGTGCATTTCACGCCCGGGGGACAGCAGGTGCGCCCGGGTGACATCGTCACCACGATCGTCACCGACGCCGCGCCGCATCACCTGATCGCCGACGGCGAACTCGTCACCCACCGCCGCACCCGCGCCGGTGATGCGTACGACGGCGGGCAACGTCCCGGCGGTGTCGGTCTTGGTATCCCAGGCGTCGGGCAACCGGCTGCGGCGGCTGAGCCACTCGAGTGCACTCGATGAGCGGACGCGAGCGGAAACAGGGCCAGTTCGACGACTTCCGGGATGATATCGAGGCCGCCGAGCGCCGTATCGCCCGCGAAATCGAGCCGGGTGCAAGGGCTTTGGTTGTAGCGATCCTGGTTTTCGTGCTGCTCGCGTCGTTTATTTTGCCGCATACCGGTCACGTACGCGGATGGGATGTGCTGTTTTCCACCCATGGTTCCGGGGCGGCCGCGGTAGGGCTGCCATCACGGGTATTCGGTTGGCTGGCGCTGGTTTTCGGCGTCGGATTCTCGATGTTGGCGTTGTTGACCCGGCGGTGGGCGTTGGCCTGGGTGGCGTTGGCCGGTTCGGCAGTGGCCAGCGCTGCTGGGTTGCTGGCCATTTGGTCGCGGCAGACCGTGTCAGCCGGTCATCCTGGCCCCGGTGTCGGCCTGGTGGTGGCTTGGATCACCATCATCCTGTTGACGTTTCACTGGGCGCGGGTGGTGTGGTCGCGTACGATCGTGCAACTTGCCGCCGAGGAGCAACGCCGTCGAGCCGCCGCCCACCGGCAGTCCCGAACGCTGCTGGAATCGCTCGACGATGCCGAGCCGACACAGGCGCCGGACAACAACGGCAACGCTAGTTAGGACTTGCGGGTCAGCGCATCCGCGGCGGCGTCAGCCCATTGCCGCCACTGCTCGGCATTAGCCTTGGCCTCCTCGGCTTCCTTGCTGCGGCCGGCCGCCTCGGCTTTCTGGGCTTGGCGTTCGAACTGCTCGGCACGCGCCTGGAACTGCTCGGCGCGGGCCTGAGCCTGCGGGTCCGACCAGTCCGATTCGCCGGCGTCACGCACCTTCTTCTCGATGGCGCGCAGCCGCCGCTCGAGCTCGGCCGACTGTTCTCGCGGCACCTTGCCGATCGCGTCCCATTTCTCGGCGATCGACCGCAGCGCCGACCTGGCGGCCTCGTGATTGCTCGTGTCGAGCTTTTCCGCCTCAGCCAGCAGCGCCTCTTTGGCGGTGGCATTGGTCTGCAATTCGGAGTCCCGCTCAGTGGTCGCGGCATTTCGCGCCTTGAAAAAGGTGTCCTGGGCGGCCTTGAAGCGGTGCCACAGCGCATCGTCGACATCGCGCGCCGCGCGTCCGGCGGCCTTCCAGTCGGTGAGCAGCTTGCGGAACTCGGCGCTGGTGGCACCCCAGTCCGTCGAACCGACGAGCTCTTCAGCCTGCACGCAGAGCTGCTCTTTCGCCTCGCGGGCACCCGCCCGCTCGCGGTCCAACTCCGCGAAATGGGATCCGCGTCGCCGGTTGAAGGTTTCCCGCGCAGCCGAGTAGCGCTTCCACAGCGCATCGTCGGTCTTGCGGTCCAGACCGCTGATCGTCTTCCATTCGTCGAGAATGGCGCGCAGCCGGTCGCCGGCCGCCTTCCATTGCGTAGAGGTGTTGGCCAACTCCTCGGCTTCGGCGGCCAACGCTTCCTTGCGCGCGGTCTGGCCTGCGCGATGCTCTTCGCGACGCGAGCGATCGGCGGCCGCGGCCGCTTCGGCGTGCTCAGCAATGCCTGCCAGCCGGGCGGCCAGCGCTTCGAGATCGCCGAGCACATGTGCGTCCGGCAACGTTTCGGCCAGCCCGGCCGCGGTGGCTCTGATCTTGCGGGCGTCGCCGGTTCCCGAAGCCAGCCGCTCTTCCATCAGCGTGATCTCGGTGCTCAAGTCGTCGAATCGCCGGCCGAAATGGGCAAACGCGGCTTCGGCGTCGCCGGCCTGCCAGGACCCGATGACCCGCTCGCCGGCCGCGGTGATCAGCCATACCGTCCCGTCGGCGTCGACGCGTCCGAATCGGTGCGGGTCGTTGGCCAGCGGCCCCGGGACTGGGTGAGGGTGGGGACGGGATGTTGGTCTGGGCCCGGGCCGCGGTCCCGGCCTCGGCGTGGGCCTCGGTTCCCGAGATTCACTGTGTGGCTCGTCAGGCGTCATGAGCTGCCATCACCTACCCTTCGCGCGGTTGTTAGCCGCGCACCTGCCGCGCATCGCGGCGCCGTCAACTGCACTCGCGGGAGAAGCCTCGAGGTGCTCCCGTCTGGGATCTCACCAGTATTGAAGCAGCTTGTTGGGCGGTGCGGTCCGAGTTGGCGTTGCAGCCGCGCAAGGGCCCAGGTTTTCGGGTCGTGCCGTTAGCCGGAATTATCCCTTGTTCGTGAAACAATCTGTGATTCGGCACGTGCAAATTGCGGCGTTCCGGTCGTGCCTGGACGAGGGGGTATCGCCATAGCGAAGGTCGATATCGCGGCGTTACTCGCGTTGGTCGCGGCGTTGATATCCGGGGTTGGCGATGTGATCCGTCAGCGGTCTGCGCGGGAGATCACCAACGAACGGGTCGGCCACTTCGAGCTGTTCCGCTTGTCGTTGCGGGACGTCCGCTGGTGGTGGGGCGGCCTGGCAGCGGCTGCCAGCTTTGGTCTGCAAGCCATCGCGCTGGTGCTGGGGTCGGTAGTGCTGGTCCAGGCGCTGCAGGTGACGGCGCTGCTGTTCGCGTTGCCGACCAATGCGCGTTTGACGCGTCACCCGGTGACCCGCTGGGAGTGGCTGTGGGCGGTGTTGCTGGCCGCGGCGGTGGCAGTGTTCATCAGCGTCGGCGACCCGGCCGCCGGTCACCAGCGTGGCTCGCTGAAAATCTGGATCGTGGTGGCCGTCGTAATGGGCCCGGTTTTGGTGTTGTGTGTGCTGGGCGCGCGGATTTGGTCGGGTGCGGTCGCCGCGGTGCTGCTGGCGGTGGTATCGGCGTCGTCATGGGCGTTGTTCGCGGTGCTGACCAAGGGCGTCATCGAGGT
>NZ_JBAPPI010000565.1:0-6568 GCF_049280035.1 Mycobacterium sp.
CCCCGCCGTAGCCCGTCAGCGGGTCGCCGGAATTACCCCCTGCTCCGCCGGCCCCGCCGTCGCCGGTCGCTGAGCTTCCGCCCGCCCCGCCGGTCCCGGCGTAGCCCAGCAGCCCAGAATCACCGCCATTACCGCCGGCCTCACCGCTGCCAGGCGCGCCGGAGCCGCCCGCGCCGCCGTCGCCGAGCAGCAATCCGCCGCCTTGGCCGTTTTCTCCGGTGCCCGGGAGTCCGTTGGCGCCGTTACAAATCAACCCGCAAGCGCCGGCGGTGGGATCATCGGCGCTGACCGCGGAGGGATCAGCTTGGGTAAACCACGCGTTCAATGCGCTGTCAACCTCTTGACCCAACGGGCTGTTAATCCAATCCTGCTCAAGGCCGTGCAGCCCGGTGTCAAACGGGTTGGCCGTCGACGTCGCAGAACCGACATCCGTGGAGAGCGCGCCAAGACTGCTGGATTCCGCAGTAGCGGCCGCGCCCGCCAGGCTCGACGCATCGACGCTTGACGCCGCGGCCAATGCGGAGTCGAGATTCGCCAGCCAGCCGGTCATATCCACAGCCAGCGTGGGGTCAACGCTGGAAAGAGAGTTGATGATCGGATCAATAATCACGTCAAACTCATCAGCATGCGCCGACGGCGTCATGGCCACCGGGGTCATGCCGAACGCCAAAAACGCGCCGACACTCGCAATCAAACCGACCACAGCACGACGGAGTGCCCTCGCGTTACGCGACCGACGATTCCGCTTCGGGCAGCGCTGACCAGCCATCGCCCAACCTCCCGACCACAGGGTTGTTCTCAGGTGCCGCTAAGATAATCCTTAACTAACGCGTGTGGAATAGAAACGCGCAAAATGCTGGCCGTTCTCATGGTGGCTTGCGCGCTGCCAGTGCGGCGCCGTCACTTACGATCCCGCGCTCATCAGCGGGTGCAGTCTGCTCGACGGGCCGGCGCGGGTGCGCGGCTAGCGGCGGTAGCTTTGCGGGCGTGGCTAGCCGATCTGAGCGCAAGCTGTTCGATGAGTTCGAACGAATCGACAGCACGCGTATGCCATACACCGACGAGAATGTCTTTCAGTTCATGAATCGAGTCGACCGAGCCGATTGGGCGCGGGTCCGCGAGGAACTGGAAGGGTGGTACAGCGAATACCCAGACAGCGACAACGATCTGAGGAACCGGTTCCAGAGCCAGCGTGAAGATCAGCACTACGGGGCATGGTGGGAGCTGTACGTCCACACGTTCTACCGCCGGCTCGGGTACGCCGCCGATGTGCATCCGACGATGCCCAACGGTACGAAGCCGGACTTCCTAGTCACTCGCGGCGGTATCAGCACCTATGTCGAGTGCAAAGCCATCCCCGCAAATCCGAGGTCGCCGCATGAGGCATGGATACTCGACTGCACTGACAAGGCCAGACACACCGATTTTCTGCTCGAACTCGACATCGAACAGGAGGGAACGGAACAGCCAAAGGCCGACGCCATCCGAACCCCATTAGAGAGGTAGATCAAGCATTGTTCGGCTCAGCCACCTTCACGTACCTGCAGAACGCCCAGCAAGCCATGGATTCACGAGTTTCGCAGGCAAAACGGCTATTGGCGTCGTGACCCGCCGGCCGGTAGCCGCGTGTCCGCGGTCCTGATCGGCCGCAACATCGACCCGTGGGGAGCCGCTAGAGATGTCCCGCAAATATGGGTCAATCCGTGGTCGCCCATGCCGATTTCCGATACACACTCACTCGCAACTACGACTGCCGACGACAGCGGCAACGTCACCCGCAACGAGGGCACACTGGCTATCCACGAACTATTCGCGCTGCCCCAGGAATGGCCTCAAGTAGATAAACCATGAACTGCCACAACAAAATTCGCATCAAAAAAGCGTCAACAGCGTCGTCATCGATGTTGGCCACACTTCTGACTCGCTTGCCGGCGTCAAGTGATCAGCAGACACAAGCCGTTGACCTTGTTGCTTGCTGGGGTCAACGGGCCGCAGGCTCTGCTGCGCCGCGATGGCTTATTGCGGGTGCTTCACCAGGTAGACCGCGACGGGGATCGGTGAGGTCGCGGAGTAACCGGTGGGCAGGCGCACGTCACCGGCAGTCGTGTTGAAATAGACCTCCCACCGGTAGTACCCGGCAAACGCAGCGGGATCGGCTGCGAGCACCGCTGCGTAGTCGTTGACCGCCCGCACGTATTGGTTCGAGTTGTTGTACCGGTACAGCGCGTATTCGCGGTCGCCGGCGAAGCCGTTAACGGCGAGGTAGCGGCCGGCCGCCATGATGCTGTCGTGGGGCGAGAGGATGTCGCCGCCCTCGCCGTAGGCGCCAAATGTCGAGGGCAAGAACTGCATAGGGCCTAGTGCACCAGCGGTGCTCACGCCGGCGACGCGGCCGAAGCCGGTCTCGATCAGGTTGATCGCCGCCAGATAGGTCCATCCGACGCCGGACACCGATTCCGCCTCGCGGTAGTAACCCCGCAGCTCGTCGGCCGGCGTCGGCGGGTCGATGCGCCACGCAGGCAGCGTATCTTGCGTTTGGCCCTCGCTCATCGCGGTGAGCTGCCGACGCGCGTCGACATTGCGGTCGTACATTTCGAGGAGCGACGGCGGGATTCGCGAGCGCGCGGTCGGGTCCCACTCGGGGTGGCGTCCGAGGGCGTAGTAGGCCGCTTGCTGGCGGCGCGCCACCGCCCTTAACACAGCCTCCGACGACGACGGGTCGCGCAGCACGTGCTCGTCGGCGACAAGGTCGTCGGCCAGGCGCGCGGGGTCGGATGCCAGCCGCCACTGCGCGGGGTCGGATGCCAGCAGCGACTGCGCGGGCGGGAGCGTGGTCGCTGTGGCGGTCGCCATCGTTGTGGTTGACGGCCTGGTCGACTCTGAGCAGCCGACGAGTGCGAACATGATCGTGACGACGAGAAGCAGCGTGCCGCGGCGAATCGTACCGATGCTCGCGACAGCCGACCGCAGCACGGTGGCGTCGACACGGTTGTGGCTCACTGTTGCTTACTTCCCGGCGATTGCGTGATTGTTTGCGGTCCAGGTCTAGCGGGCCTGCAGCGAGTGTATTGCTCCCACCCCTCGTTAAAAGTAGCGTTGACCGCGTGTCTTCGGGGACTGTTTGTTACCAGCGCTGTCCTCGGTGGAGGTCCGCTCGGTGAGGCCGTTACAGCGGGCCCTTTAGGACAGCTTCGCGTGGCGTTACCGGGCGCAGTGTGGATGATCGGGCGGATGCTCGGCGGAATGGTAGGGCTGGTGAGCGCTCCCCGGCACGCACGGCGTCGACAAGCCGGTCGAGTTCACCACACTCTGTGTGCCGGCCAATCAGCTTCATCGCCTATCCCACGCCAAGTGATCCGCCCGCACCTGCACAATGGTTGCTCGCATATTGGATCAGCGAACCGCTGATCTAGCAGGACTCAGATCGAGAGGCGAAAACTGCATATCGCCTAGTCAAAAGGGTGGAGCTAAGGGGACTCGAACCCCTGACCCCCACACTGCCAGTGTGGTGCGCTACCAGCTGCGCCATAGCCCCAGAAGTTGTGCCCATCGAAGCTACACCACCACCCGCCAGGCTTCAAAGTCGCTGATCACGATGGGTCTGAGGTGCCCATCATCCCGCTAGCGCAGCGGGTCGAGTTCGCGCAGGCCTGGCGGTTGCTTGCCGGTGGTGATCTGCTCGGCTAACAGCCGACCAGTCGCCGGGCCCTGCTTCATGCCCCACATGCCGTGCCCACCCGCGACGAAGATCCGGTTCTGCAGCACCGGCCCCACCAGCGGACGCCCGTCGGGACTCAACGGGCGTGGGCCAACCCATGTCTCGTCGCGCTCCGCCCAGCGGACCCCGTCGAAGAACGGGGCCGCCGAATCGACGATGGCATCGACCACGCTTGCAGACGCCGGGGCCTCCGGACGGCGTAATTCCATCATGCTGGTGACCCGCAGCTTCCCATTCAACGGCGTGCACGCCACCCGCACATCCGGCAGATAGATCGGCCCGAAAACCGAGCGCTCCACCGGCACCGTGAAGGAGTAGCCGCGCCCGGCCTGCACCGGAACCCGGACCCAGCGGCGTACTAATCCAGGCAACCACGCGCCGGTAGCGATCACCGCCACGTCGGCCGTCAGTGCCGGACCACTATGGGGATGTACAGCCACACCGTCCCCGGCGGTCCGCACGTCGGCGACGTCCACGGTCTCGAGTGCTGCGCCCCGTTCGACGACCGAGCGGCCCAGCGCCTGCACGAACCGTCCGGGGTCGACGAACCGCTGACCGTTGATGCGGACACCAACGGAGACCGCGCTCGAGGCAAGCGGCACCTGCTCACGCAACGCCGCACCGGTCAACTCCGTAGTGGAGTTGGGCTGGCCGGCGTCTTGTAAACGCTGCAGCTGTTCCAGCAGGTGTTCGGCGTCTGCCGAAGTGCGGAACAACGCGGTGATCGGCGCGTCGGTGATCGTCGCGTCCACACCGTTGGACACCAGCACGTCGTACGCGGCCATGCACTCTTGGTTGAGCGTCAGATTCGCCCGCACTGCTCGCGACCACGACGACTCCCGACAGTTCATCGCGAATCGCATCAAGAATCTCCACAGAACTGGATCGCTACTCGGTGAAATCCGCACGGGCGCAGCGCGATTCGGCAATGACCGCAGCGCATATCGCAACATTCGGGGGTCGTTGAGCGGGATACTCAGCGCCGGAGCGATCCAACCGGCGTTACCCCAGGAGGCGCCCGCCGCGACGCCGGTGCGGTCGACCACCTTCACCGAAACGCCGCGTTCCTGCAGAAACCATGCCGTCGACAACCCGACGATGCCGGCACCCACCACGATCGCTGATCGCGGCCGGATCCGGTGGATGTCAGCCATCTGCTCAGGCCAGTTCCGACGCGGTCCCGGTCTCCCATTCACCGGGCCGCGGCGTGTGCCCCGCTACCCGCGTCTCCGGTGCAAAGATCCAGCCCACCCCGGCTGCCAACAACACGATTCCGCTGAGCGTAAATCCCCATCCGTAGCTCAGGTGCTCAGCGATCTGCGCCACCGACAACGAGCCGACGATGGCGCCCAGATCAACCATCATCTGAAAGGTCGATACCGCGGTGCCCGTACGTGCCGTGCTGCCCAGGATGTCGGCGATCGCGGCCTGCTGCGGTGAGGTGAAAACGCCCGAGGCCGCGCCTGCCACGCACGCGGCAACGAGGAAGACGGGCACCGACGAGGATGCGCCCAACCAGATGGTCGCCACACCGGAGGCGAATAGGCCGCCGATCACCAGGGTGCGCCGGCCGATGCGGTCCGACAGGTAGCCACTGGGCCACACCACGACGAGGTTGCCGATCGCGAACATCCCCAGAACCAAGCCCGTCATCCGTGGCCCGCGGCCCAACACGTCCGAGACGAAGAGCGGCACGATGGCCATTCGCAATCCGAACACCGCCCAGCCGGTGGCGAAGTTGGACACCAGCGCTGAGCGGTACGCGCGGTGTCGAAGCGCGGCGCGCACCGTCACTGCCGGCTCGGTGTGCTCGGCGGGTGCACCCAGCGTCGACCGGCGCAAGCTGTAGGACACCACGATCGCCGTGATCAACACCGCCACTCCGTAGATGACAAACGGTGCTTTGAGCCCTAAACCTGCGGTGAGGCTGCCCACAAGCGGGCCGGCGACCGAGCCGATCAGAAACGAGCTGACGAACAGCCCGGCGATCCGTCCGCGCGCGTCGGCAGGGCTGATCCGGATCATCAGCCCCAGCGCGGAAATGAAAAACATCGTCGACCCGATGCCGCCGATCGCGCGGAATACCAGTAGCTGCCAATAGTTTTGGGAGAATACGCATACAGCAGTGGACACCGACACGATCAGCAGCCCGGCCACATAGACCCGCCGCTCGCCCAGCCGCTGCACCAGCAACCCGGTGGGCGGGGCGGAGAAGAGCCGCATCACCGAAAAAATCGTGATCGAGAACGTCACCGCGCCGAGGCTCACCCCGAACGTTCGGGCGAAGGCCGGCAATACCGGGGACACCACACCGTAGCCAAGCGCGGCCACCGCGTTCGCCGCGATCAGCACCCAGGCTTCCCGCGGAAGCCTCGTCGATTTTCGAGTCCAACCGCCGAAGCGAGCGCGTCGAGTGGCGAGGGTCACCCGATGACTTTATCCACAACCTCCTGGGCTGCTTGCTGGACCTCGGCTAAATGCTCCGGGCCGCGGAACGACTCGGCGTAGATCTTGTACACGTCTTCGGTGCCGGACGGCCGAGCGGCGAACCAGGCATTGGCCGTGGTGACCTTCAGCCCGCCGAGCGGTGCATTGTTGCCCGGCGCGGTGGTCAGCTTTGCGGTGATCTGCTCTCCGGCCAATTCGGTGGCGCCGACTTGGTCTGCTGACAGCTTCGAAAGCCGGGCCTTCTGTTCACGGTTGGCGGGCGCGTCGATCCGCGCATAGGTCGGGGCGCCGTATTCCGCGGTCAGTTCCTGATAGCGCTGCGACGGCGTGGCTTCGGTGACGGCGAGGATCTCGGCGGCCAGCAACGCCAGAATGATGCCGTCCTTGTCGGTGGTCCACACC
>NZ_JBAPPI010000566.1:0-5279 GCF_049280035.1 Mycobacterium sp.
CCCCACTGCTCGGCGATCATCTCCGCGCCGATTCCCTGGTTGGGGACCGCGCCGTCGTAGCGGTCGAGGAAGGTCTGCGGGAACGGCCTACCGCCGTTCGCCAGCGACGAGCCCATCGGTGTCCGCGACATCGACTCCACACCGCCGGCGACGACGACGTCGTAGTGCCCGGCGATCACCCCGGCGGCGGCGAAGTGAATCGACTGCTGGCTCGACCCACACTGCCGGTCGACGGTGACACCGGGAACGGTCTCCGGCCAGCCGGCGGTCAGCAACGCAGTGCGCCCGATGTCGAGCGCCTGCTCGCCGGCCTGCATGACGCATCCCCAAATCACGTCGTCGACGATCTCGGGGTCGACGCCGGCCTTCTCGACGAGTCCGTTGAGGACCTGCGCGGACAGATCGGCGGGGTGTACGCCGGACAGCCCACCGTTGCGCTTGCCGATCGGTGAACGGACCGCCTCGACGATGACGGCTTCAGCCATGACTTCTCCTTATGACTTGAGGTTGTGCCTCGATTGTTGACCAACCCGTTGGACGGCTCGCCACGGGGGTGCTCAGCGGGCAGGTAGCGTCGAGAGCCATGTCGCGCATTGTCGTCATCGGCGGCCATGGCAAGGTCGCGTTGCACCTGGCTCGGACCCTGACTGAGCGAGGCGATGAGGTGACGTCGGTCTTCCGTAATCCCGACCACGCCCAGGACGTCGCGGCGACGGGTGCCAGTCCGGTCGTCGCGGATATCGAGGCGCTGGACACCGACGCGCTGACCGATATGCTCGCCGGGTACGACGCGGTGGTGTTCTCCGCCGGGGCCGGTGGCGGCGACCCGGCCCGCACCTATGCCGTCGACCGAGACGCCGCGATCCGGGTGATCGATGCCGCCCGCCAGGCCGGCACGCGTCGTTTCGTCATGGTGTCGTACTTCGGCGCGGGGCCAGACCACGGCGTAGCCGAGGACAATCCGTTCTTCCCCTACGCCGAGGCGAAAGCGGCCGCCGATGCCCACCTTCGGGCCAGTGACCTCGACTGGACGGTGCTGGGGCCGGGCCGACTCACGCTCGAACCGGCCACCGGCCGAATCGCCGTCGGCACCGCCGGAGAGGTCTCCCGGGAAGATGTCGCGCTGGTGGCAGCCGCCGTGTTGGGCGATGACACTTCAGCGATCCGCCGGACCATCGAATTCAACAACGGCGACCTGCCCATCGCCGAGGTGCTGGCCGCCAGGTAATCTCGTTGGTGCAGCTGGTTTGCCGCCGCCCCACTAGGTGTCGGCATCGAGCGAAGCATGTTACGAGTGCTTCGTAAGAGGGAACCCGGTGAAAGTCCGGGACTGTCCCGCAGCGGTATGCAGGAACGACCGCCGTCACAAGCACTGGTCAGCCGACCGGGAAGCGACGGCCAGTAGGAGCACCACTGGAGTGTGTGCCTGCAAGTCCGAAGACCTGCCGACTGTGCCGGGCGCGCCGCGCCTGGCGGCTCATCGCCTCGTGGAATGGGCGTTCGGCTGTCCTGGTTGCAGAAGTGTGCTAGCGGCACAACGCAACCGGATCAGCTTCGCGTCCGCTGGCGGTGACCACCCCGTCGATTAAAGGACCAGATCGTGACCGCAACACCGTTTACCGCCACCGTCACCGGCTCTCCGCGCATCGGCCCGCGGAGGGAGCTCAAGCGAGCCACCGAGGGCTACTGGGCGGGCCGGACCAGCCGAGCAGAGTTGGAGAATGTCGCCGCCACGCTGCGCCGCGACACCTGGTCACAGCTGGTCGCCGCCGGCTTGGACTCGGTGCCGGTTAACACCTTCTCCTACTACGACCAGATCCTTGACACCGCCGTGCTGCTGGGAGCGCTGCCGGCCCCGGTGCAAAGCATCTCCGATGACTTGGACCGGTACTTCGCGGCCGCCCGCGGCACCAAGGACATCGCGCCGCTGGAAATGACCAAGTGGTTCGACACCAACTACCACTACATCGTCCCCGAGATCGGGCCGGACACCAAGTTCTCGCTGCATCCCGAGAAGGTGCTGGCTGAACTCAAAGAGGCTCGCGAGCAAGGGGTTCCGGCGCGTCCAGTGATCATCGGCCCGCTCACCTTCCTGTTGCTGAGTAAGGCGGTCGGTGGTGCGGGCGCACCGGTGGAGCGGCTCGACGAGCTGGTCCCCCAATACTGCGAGCTGCTTTCGCTGTTGGCCGACAACGGCGCCGAGTGGGTGCAGCTGGACGAACCGGTACTGGTGACCGACATCTACGCCGACACCGCCGCCCTGGCGGAGAAGGTGTACAACACGCTGGGATCGGTGCAGAAGCGGCCCGCGATTTACGTGGCCACCTACTTCGGCGACCCCGGCATCGCACTGCCCGCGCTGGCTCGCACACCCGTCGAGGCGATCGGCGTGGACCTGGTCTACGGCGCCAACACCGCGGTGGCCAACATATCTGGGGTTCCCGGCCTAGCCGGCAAGACGCTGGTGGCCGGTATCGTCGACGGCCGCAACATCTGGCGCACCGACTTGGAATCGGCGCTGAGCAAGCTGGCCGCGCTACTGGGTTCAGCGCAGACAGTTGCCGTGTCTACGTCATGCTCGACGCTGCATGTGCCGTACTCGCTGGAGCCCGAGACCGAGCTGGACGACGCGCTGCGCAGCTGGCTGGCCTTCGGCGCCGAGAAGGTGCACGAGGTCGCCACTTTGGCACGCGCGCTGCGCGATGGCCGTGACGCGGTTGCCGAGGAGATCGAGGCCTCCAACGCCGCGGTGAAGTCTCGTCGCTCAGATCCGCGGCTGCACAACAACCAGGTGCGTGCTCGCATCGACTCGATCACCAAATCGGGCACTGAACGCGGGCCGGCCACAGAGCGCCGCGAGGCGCAGAACGCGCGCCTGCACCTGCCGCCGCTGCCGACCACGACGATCGGGTCGTTCCCGCAGACCTCGGCGATTCGCAAGGCTCGCGCTGCGCTGGTTGCCGGTGAAATCGACGAGGCCGGCTACGAGAACCGGATGAAGCAGGAGATTGCCGACGTCATCAAGCTGCAGGAGGACCTGGGTCTGGACGTGCTGGTGCACGGCGAGCCGGAGCGCAATGACATGGTGCAGTACTTCGCCGAGCAGCTGGACGGATTCTTTGCCACCAAGAACGGCTGGGTGCAGTCCTACGGCAGCCGCTGCGTGCGCCCACCGGTCCTCTACGGTGACGTCGCCCGTCAGCACCCGATGACGGTGGACTGGGCCAAATACGCCCAGTCGCTGACCGACAAGCCGGTCAAGGGCATGCTCACCGGTCCGGTCACAATCCTGGCCTGGTCGTTCGTCCGTGACGACCAGCCGCTGGCCGACACCGCCAACCAGGTGGCGCTGGCCATTCGCGACGAGACCGTGGACCTGCAGTCGGCCGGCATCGCGGTGATCCAGGTCGACGAGCCCGCCCTGCGGGAACTGCTACCGCTGCGCGACGCCGACAAGGCGGCCTATCTGGACTGGGCGGTGGGTTCGTTCCGGTTGGCAACCTCCGGCGTGGCCGATTCGACGCAGATCCACACGCACCTGTGCTACTCGGAGTTCGGCGAGGTGATCGGCGCGATCGCCGACCTGGATGCCGACGTCACGTCCATCGAGGCCGCCCGCTCGCACATGGAGGTGCTCGACGATCTGAACTCGGTCGGCTTCGCCAACAGCGTGGGACCCGGCGTCTACGACATCCACTCGCCGCGGGTGCCCAGCACCGACGAGATCGCCAAGTCGCTGCGGGCGGCGTTGAAAGCCGTTCCCGCCGAACGACTGTGGGTCAACCCCGACTGCGGTCTGAAAACCCGCAATCCCGACGAGGTCTCGGCGTCGCTGACCAATCTGGTCGCCGCGACCAAGAAAGTGCGGGCCAGCGCCTAGGCATGGCAATCGCCGAGCGTGAAACTGTTGCGACATCACCCGCTGAAATCTCGCAACAGCTTCACGTTCGGCGCGGGGCCTGCCGCTCGGTCGAGCTTTCATACACGTGCACCGGCACGTCGTCGGCCCAGGGCTGGCGGGACACCATGTCGGCCACCCGGACGTAGCCTCGCTCGAATTCGCCGGTCGCGGCGTCCACCAACCGATACTGCTGAGTCTGGTTGTGAATCGGCTGGGCGTCGAGCATCACCACCCGCACCTCGCCCGGCTCGAAGTGACAGCGCTTGTGCAGGGCCGCGACCAACTGCTCGTTGCTGAAGTGCCCGTCGCCGAAATTCCACCCGATCGCGGTGCTGCAGAGTCGCTCGCCGTCGGTGAGGACGTAGTCGTCCTCGTTCCGCTCAGCCATCGCGCGGTGCGCCAAGGTGAACAAGGCGCGGCCGTGAGTGTTGAAGGCGCGGAAGGCATATCCCATGTACATCGGGATCTGCGCGGCTTCCTTGCTGCCGTAGAATTTCTCCAGCTGGGCGGCGGGCATGCTGGCGATCGCCACGATGCTCTTGGCGATTTTCCCGTCGGCCGAAGGTTTGATGCACCACAGCGTGGTGTCCCAGTTGCCCGCGTAGTATCGCATGCCCGGCAAGAAAGACACCTTGCGGGGGAACAGGTTTCCGAGGGCCACCGTGCCCGCGACGACAGCGAACAGCAGCAGCGGCAGCGGTGTGGTCAGGTCGCCGAGCCCGACGGAGGCGTGGCCGACGAACAGCGCCAGCACGCTGAACATCATGAAGACATTCCACTCCAGCGGCACCCCCATCGGAATCGACGACAGGATGCCAAAGTGGAAGCACAGCATGACGAATGCGGCGATCGCGGTGGGCCAGCCGCCGTGACTGAAGAACAACACCAACGGCACCAGTCCTTCGATCGCGGTGCTGAAATGCGCGAGCCAGCGCGACGGCCGGCCCGGACGCAGGTCATCCGGAAAGTGTTCGAAGAACGCCCGTTTGATCAACCGTGGCCGGAACACCGGGTTGTTGCTCATCATCGTCGAGATGACGAACGGAAAGTGCTTGTTGAGCTTGGAAGTTGCTGCGCCCAGCCAGATCACCAGGCACACCAGTTTGGCGCCCAGGATCATGTCCACCCCATAGCCGGCGAACAGGAAGGCAACCGTGAACGAGGCGTACACCTCGCCGCGGGCGGCCAGGAAGATGACCTTGTCGCGCAGACCCAGCACCGCCAATACGCCGAGCACCGCCCAGATCTGCCAAGACGGCAGCACCCCGACCGCCGTCCCCAGCGCCGGCAGCGGCCCGGTGCCGTCGGAGACGATCGCGACGACGAGCAGCACCAGCAGTGCGCCGTACAGCAGCGCATCGACCGGAGTCCGGTCATC
>NZ_JBAPPI010000567.1:0-8614 GCF_049280035.1 Mycobacterium sp.
ATGATGGCGTGTGCCGTGCGTGCCAGCTTGCGGGTCGTGGTGGCGATGGCATCGGCCGCGACAGCGATAGCCGCGACGACAGCAGCGCGAATAGTGGGTTTGCTCTCGATGGTTGTCATGCCTCTGAGTTTACCCGTCCTGACCTCGCAAAACAAGCGAAATCGGTTTGTATATCAACGGATTACGGTAGAATGATCGTATGACACCGACACCGGAGGGGGCCATCCAAAGTTCGCTGGGGTGTGCAAAGGGATGACGTTCGTCAAGCTTTGAACCCCGGCGAGCGAGTTCCTTTTTTTTGGGATGCATAACCCAAACACTTAACACGCAGGTCAGAGGAGGTTTTCATGGAAAACACGCCATCGCGGCCACCAGCGCCAACCTTCCTACGCAGACGAGGTAAAACCTTGTGGCACAGTGTAATTGAGGTCGGAGAGCCAACGCCAACCGAGTTGGCGATTTTGGCCGAATTGGCGTCTGTTCTCGACGAAATCGACGTCCTGCGCGCCGCTTTACGGCGATCTTCGGCGGTTGTCGTCGGCTCTACGGGGCAGCCGCGCTGTCATCCACTGCTCGGCGAGTTGCGCAGACATCGGGAACTCGCTGACCGCCTGGCCCGCAGTTTGGCGGTACCGGACGGCGGCCAGTATGAATCGGCGTTCGCGTGAGGCGGCGACGCAAGCCGGCCGAGGACTGCCGTTGCAGCCAGTGCGCGATCTGGCGCATCCGCCTCACGCGATGGGAGCGGCGGCACAGCTTCGGCGTGACCGAGCCGTACCCGCAGCGGGAGCACACCTAGCCAAAGAGAAACGGCCCGCACTTGGGCGGGCCGTTCTCCGATTCGTCGTTAGTTGGAGAGTGCGTCGAGTTCGTCGGCGGCGCTCAGCGCGTCGGCGGCCAGCCCGCGCAGCGCGGCGCTGTCAAACTCGACCTCCGGGCACTCGATGTAGGCGCAGCTGCTTGCAACGTGGCCGTCGGCGTGCTGGAATCCGACGACGCGGATTGGCACGTGCTCGCCGCGCCGGGTGCCGTCGAACCCGCGCAGCGGCACGCCGTCGTAGTCGCGCCACTTGTCAACGGTGGCGCCGGGGGGCGGCGGAACGCTGGGGTGTGTGTTGTTGGTGATCATGGGGTTCCTCTCCTGTTGGGTTTCGGGCGAAAACTCGCCTGATAACTGGGCGCACAACGCCACCAAAAGACCTGCGTTTTGCCTGGTCAGGATAGCGCTTTAAGCTTTGGCACCCTGACCATGCCGTGGATGTTCTACACCGGGTCAGATGCCACCCTGGCCGAGAAAGTCGACGGCATGAAGAAGTTCCGCAAGGACCTCGCGCTCGACCGGTGACACGGCTTGTGGCGAGGAAATCGTTCCGTCGCCCGCTCGATTGGCCTAACGTGTCAGGGGTGGAGTTACCCGGAAACCCCGAATTAGTGCCGGTAGAGGCATTGCGCTCAGGTGACCCGATAACCGACGTCCATGGTGGCGGCCAGCATTACACAGTCCTCGAGTCGAAAGCTTTCGACGAGAGCTGCGTGGTCCTCGAGCTCGAGTCGAAAGCCAACGACCAGCTTCGAGTGATCGAGATGTCCTTCCCGGCCGGCTACTACATGGGCAGGTCGCCTCGGCGCATTCTGTGACGCCACGGCGTCCAGCTAATTCGGGGAACAACGTTGGGTCGGCGGGACCACCCGCACACCTGCCGACACTTGCCGCTTAGCGTTGCCTGCACTATGAACGCTATGTCCGAACTCAAGCCGTTTCGCATCGATGTCCCGTCCGAGGTTCTCGATGATCTGCACACCCGCTTGGCGCACACCCGCTGGCCGGAAGCCGAGTGTGTCGACGACTGGAGCCAGGGCATACCTCTGGCCTACACCCGTGAGCTGGCGGCTTACTGGGCCGACGGTTACGACTGGCGGTCTCGCGAAGCCGCGTTGAACCGCTTCGACCAGTTCACCACCGAAATCGACGGGCTGGATATCCATTTCATTCACCAGCGGTCGCCCCACGCAGACGCTTTGCCGCTGGTGATCACCCACGGCTGGCCCGGATCGATCGTGGAGTTTCACAAGGTGATCGACCCGCTGGTCAATCCGGCGTCGGGACGCGCCGAGGACGCCTTCCACGTGGTGTGCCCGTCGTTGCCCGGATACGGGTTCTCCGGCAAGCCGGCGGAGACCGGATGGGGTGTCGGCAAGATCGCGCAGGCGTGGGAAACGCTGATGCTGCGCCTCGGCTACGACCGCTACGGCGCGCAGGGCGGCGACTGGGGAGCGGCCGTCACGACGCAGATCGGCCGCAACGGTGGCCGCTGCGTCGGGATCCATCTGAACATGCCGATCGCCCGGCCTGCGGCCGGCTCCGGCGGCGACCTCACTGAAGACGAGCAACAAGCGCTGGCGGCTTACGCGCAACACCGTAAATGGGGAACCGGCTATTCCAAGCAGCAATCCACTCGGCCTCAGACGCTCGGCTATGGACTCGTCGACTCGCCGGTGGGACAACTGGCCTGGATCGTCGAGAAGTTCTGGGCGTGGACGGACTGCGACGGGCATCCCGAAAACGCAGTGAGCCGAGATGAACTCCTCGACAACGTGATGCTGTATTGGGCCACCGGTAGCGGCGCATCCTCGGCGCGGCTGTACTGGGAGAGCTTCACCAGCTTCATCACCGATGGCCGTGTCGAACTTCCTACCGGCGTCGCCGCTTCTCCCAAGGAGATCCTGCGTACTCCGCGAAGCTGGTGTGAGGCCGCCTACAACATCACCCACTGGTCGACGATGCCGCGCGGTGGGCACTTCGCGGCATTGGAGCAGCCGGAGCTGTTTGTCGACGACGTGCGCGCGTTCTTCGCGACGGTGCGCTAAGACCCGAGTCAGCGCCGCAGCAGCCGGCGATTTCGTCGCCAGCCACCGCGTCGGGCATCCAGCGCGTAGACGCCACCGCCGGTGAAGATCAACAGGAAGAAGACAAAGCAGTACATCACCGCGGCCTCACCGTGGTTGTTGACCGGAAAGAACCCCTGCGGCAGGTGCACGCTGAAGTAGGCGACCGCCATTTGGCCGCAGGCCACGAAGGCGGCCTCCCGGGTGAATAGGCCGGGGATGATCAGTGCGCTGGTGATCACTTCGATCCAACCCGCGTAATAGGTCGGCCAGTGGCCCACCGGAGCTTGGTGATGAGCCGGCCAGCCAATCAATGTCGACAGGCCCTCGCACAGAAACAGCAGACCGAACACCACCCGGAAAACCGAAAGGGCAATCGGATAGTACGAATTGAGCCGTGCCTCAAGGTTGTGCGCCATGCGCCGACGATACGTGTTTACAGCTGTGCCCACACCGACTTCGTCTTCATGTAGGCCTCGATGCCTTCCCTGCCGAACTCGTGGCCCCATCCGGACTGCTTGTAGCCCCCGAACGGCACGTCGTGGTCAAACACCAACTGGCAGTTCACCTGAACGCTGCCGGCCTGTAGCCGCTTGACGATCCTGTGGGCGCGGCGCACGTTTTCCGTCCAGGCAGTGGCGGCCAGGCCGTAGGTGGTGTCGTTGGCCATCGCAACGGCCTCGTCTTCGTCGTCGAACGGCAGAATGCTGACCACCGGACCGAAGATCTCCTGCTGGTACAGCCGCATGGCGGGGTCGACGTTGGTCAGCACTGTCGGGTGCACGAAGTAGCCCGTGCGGTCCAGGCGGTAGCCGCCGGCGACCACTTCAACGCCGTCGCTGCGGCCCTCGTCGATGAAGCCCATGACGCGGGTCAGCTGTTTCTGGCTGATCAGCGGGCCGCTGACGCAGCCCTCCTCGCTGGGCGCGCCCAGCTTGAACGTATTCGCCATCAGCGCAATGCCTTCCACGACTTGGTCGTACACGCCGCGCTGCACGAAGATCCGCGATCCGCACACGCAGCCCTGGCCGGAGTGCACGAAGATGCCCAGCGACGCCATCAGGATGGCCTTGTCCATGTCGGCGTCGTCGAAGATCAGCACCGGCGACTTCCCGCCAAGTTCGAGCATGACTTTCTTCAGGTTGCCGGCGGACGCCCGCACGATCTCCTTGCCGACCTCGGTCGACCCGGTGAAGGCGACCTTCTCGACGTCGGGATGCGCGGTGATCGCCGCACCCGCGGTGTGACCGTAGCCGGTCAGCAGGTTGACGACACCGTCCGGAACACCGGCCTGGTGGATCAGGCTGTCGAGCAGAAGCGCCGAAAGTGGGGTTTCTTCAGCGGGTTTCACGAGCATGCTGCAGCCGGCGGCGAGTGCTGGCGCCAGCTTTGCGCTGGCATTGAAGATCGGGCCGTTCCACGGGAAGATCAGCCCGACCACTCCAAAGGGTTCCTTGAGGGTGTAGGCGTGCATGTTGACGAAGGTGTCCGTCGCGATGCCGTCAGTCTTCACGTCGTATGCGACGCCGTTGAGCTTCGAACACCAACCGGCGTAGTAGCGGAAGAACTCCGAGCAGGTGGACATCTGCAACTGCGCTTGCATCAGTGGCATGCCGGTGTTCAGCGAATCGAGCCGGGCGAATTCTTCGGCGTGCTCGTCGATCAAGTCCGCGATGCGCCACATGACCTTGGCCCGCTCGCGACCCGGCAGCTGCGACCAGACGCCCGACTCGAAAGACGCTTTCGCCCGCGCGACGGCGTCGTTGACCGCTTCGGTCCCGCAGTCAGTGAACTCGGTGATCGGCTCCTCGGTTGCGGGATCGATGACTTGAATGACGTCACCGGCGCCGGGGCGCCTGCGGAGGTCGTCCAGTACCGTCTGCAGCGTCATCTGATCCCTTCCGTAGCCTGGATGCTGAGCACCTGCTTAGCATTGTCGGCGCTGCCTGGTCAAGATCGGTTACTAGCGCGCACCCAGCGTGCCGTTGAGGTACTGCGCACGGCAGGCGCGGCGGGCCAACTTGCCGCTGGTGGTGCGGGGTATAGCACCGGCTGGCAGCAACAGCACATCGCTGACGCTGAGACGATGCCGGTGCGACACGGCCTGCCTGATCGCCTCAATCGCCGGTTGGGGATCGACACGGCTGGTGCCTGCAGCCCGCTCGGCGGCAATCACCAGCCGTTGGCCGCCATCATCGGCCGGCACGGAGAACGCCGTCGCGTAGCCACGACGAACGACAGGCGAGGCCTCCGCGGCGGTGGTCTCGATGTCCTGCGGATAATGGCTATGGCCTTCGATCGTCACCAAATCGGCTATGCGGCCAGTGACGTAGAGCTCGCCGTCGAGATAGACACCGAGATCCCCGGTGCGCAGCCAGGTGCCCTCGACGGTCGAGCCGTCCGCGTGGCTGCCTTTCCCGAGCCGCGATCCCAGTGCGGCGCCGAAGGTCGCCCGGGTCTCGTCGGGCATTCCCCAATAGCCCCGTCCAATGTTGTTGCCCTGCAACCAGATTTCGCCGACCGCACTGTCGGGCAATTCGGACCCGGTATCCGGGTCGACGATCACGGCCCACTGGCTGCGAGCCACCTGGCCGCAGGACACCTGCGCGACGGCGTTAGGGGCATCCGCCGGGACGCGTGCCGCGTGTCCGGCGCCCAGTTGTTGACGGTCGAAATAGACCACCGTCGCCTCGGCCTCGGGCGCGATCGTTGAAACGAACAGAGTTCCCTCGGCTATGCCGTACGAGGGTTTGAACGCTGTGCGCGGTAACCCGTAGGGCGCAAACGCCTTATTGAATGTTCTGATCGCATCGATGCTGACCGGTTCGGAACCGATGATCATCACCACATTGCGCAGATCGATGTCGTCACCTTGCGCAGGCAAGCCACGCTGCGCGGTCCACTCGTAGGCGAAGTTCGGCGCGGCGGTGACCACGCGGCCTTCCCGCGAGCCGGCCGACAACGCATGGATCCACCGTTGTGGCCTTCGGACGAACGCCGTCGGCGACATCAGCGTGGAATGTCCGCCGTACAGCGCCGGGAAGCCGATCATCGACAAACCCATGTCGTGGTAGAGCGGTAACCAACTGACGCCGTGGGTGTTTCGGTCCCGCAGGTCGATTGACAGGATCATCTGGACCAGGTTGGTTCCGACCGCACGATGGGTGACTTCCACGCCGACCGGGGGCCGCGTTGAGCCTGAGGTGTACTGCAAGTGCGAAACATCGTCCAGGCCGATTTCGTTGGGCACGAACAGTTCTCCCGCGGTGTCGGGAATCTGGTCGATGACTTCGACGTGCGGCCGGCGGCGCTGGGGGAGGTTGGCCAAGAAGCTCTCGACCGCGGCTTTTGCCGCGGTAGTGGTGAGGACGAGAGTGGGCTCCGAATCACGAAGAGCCGTATCGAGACGTTTGGCGTGGCCGGGCAATTCGGGGGCGAACAACGGCACCGCAATGGTCCCCGCCTTGACCGCCGCGAAGAAGCCCGCAACGTAGTCGATACCCTGCGGCGCGAGGATCGCAACCCGCTCACCGCGACCGGCCCCTTGTTGCACGTGTGCACCGATGGCTTGCAGCCTGGCCCCGAACTGAGTCCAGGTCACTTCCTCGGTGTGCACGTCCGTCGCGCCGGTGTGGTCCAGATAGCGATACGCCGTCGCGTCACCGGCATTCGCGATGTTGCGGTCGATGAGCGATATCAGCGTCACACCCCGAGGTAATGCGACGCCACCCTGCGCGTCCAGGCATTCTTCGATCTGTAGCAGTCCAGCACCGCTGTCCATAACCGAAAGTCTAGGTGCGCAGCCGATAACCTCAGCCGATCATCGACCCGCGCGTGGCGGCGGCGACGCCGGTGCAGGCGGAGCCTCGAACAACGCTGGATCGGCCACGATGACGCTCGGCGCCACATCGCCCGTGCGTGTGGCAACAAACGGTGTCCGGTAAACCGTTCCTTGAGTGCCACATCCATTGCTGAGAATAGTGCCGACCTGAAGGCCCTTCAGTGTGCCATCGGGCTGTGGATCCCATGACCAAAGACGGGTCTCGTCATCGCGGCCTGGCTTGTTGGTCTGTTGGCAATCCATCGGTGCCTGAAGGGTCAGCGTGCCCTGCCAGTGACCGTCGGCAAAATGGAGCACGCTTGTCGTTCCGGTGCCCTCTTGTTGGTTGGATTCGGCCAACTCTGATCCTGCGGCCGCGCATCCGACCGGCGTACACACCGAACGAAAGGCCCACCACTCGTTCACGGCGGCGCCCAGGCCGGTCACTGTGCCGTTGATCGTCTGATTCTGCAGATCGAAGTCCAGGCGGTAGGTGCCGTCGAGGACGGGACCTGCGACGTGTGGGGCTGCGGTGCTGGTCGATGCGGCGATGGTCACTTTTGCTGGATCGGCGACCCTCACGCCGCTCGGCACGTCGCCGGTGCGAGTCACGACGACTGGGGCCACGGCCACCTGTCCCTGAAGGCCGCATTCGTTGGTGAGCGCGGTGCCGGTCTTTTCGCCTCGAAGCGTGCCGTCGGGCTGTGGCTGCACTGACCAAGTCAGGATGACGGTATTAGCGCCCGCAACGACTTGACCGTCTGCTCCAAGGCAGCGCGGTTGGGCAAGTTGGCGTTGTGAGGGCGCAGATTGCCAGTGACCGTCGACGAAACGGTACTCGGCCGACGCGGCCGGGGTGCGCGCCACTTGCGGGTTGTTGGTGTCCAGCTGGGTCGCGGTGGCAACGCATCCCGTGGAACTGCACGATGAGCGAAAGGCCCACCAACCGGTGGTGTCGGTGGTGTGTACGGCATAGGGGGCGCCGTTGATCGTTTGCTTTTCGTAGTCGTAGTCGAAGCGGTACGTGCCGTCGAGTAGTGCGGGGGGTCGCGGTGGCGGCTTGGCTGCCGGGGCGGGGGTGGTGTTGGCCGCCGGTGCGGAGGCCGTCTTCCTGGTGGGCTGCATCAGGTAGCCGACGACGCCGATCGCGGCAACCAGCACCGTTGCCAACAGCGCCCCGAGCAGAATACGGGATCGCCTGCGTCGCTTCGGCTTCGGCGTGTCGGACCTGAAGATCGGCGCGGCGACCGTAATAGCGATATCGGTGGGACGATCACTGATGGCGGCCATGTCGGCCCGCTCGGTGAGGGCCGCGGCGAAGTCGCGGCATTGTCCGAATCGGTCGGCGGGGTCCTTGGCCAGCGCCCGCGCCAACACCTCATCGAGGTTCCTCAACTCTGGACGTCGATCGCTCAGCTTCGGTAACGGTGCGGTGAGGTGGCGGCTGATGACGGCCACCGGGTTGGAGTGCTGATACGGCGGCGCACCAGTGAGAAGGTGAAACGCAGTGGCCGCCAACGCATATTGATCGGCCCGCCCGTCGATGTCGGCACCCATCAACTGTTCAGGTGCGGCATAGGTGAGGGTGCCCACGGTGAAGTTGGTCACGGTAAGTCCACTGACGTCAACAAGTGGTCGCGCAATGCCGAAGTCGGCCAACAGGATTCGCCGTTTACCGTCCTCGGGATCGGTGAGCAAGATGTTCGCCGGCTTGACGTCGCGGTGCAGCAGGCCCCGGCTGTGCGCGTAGTCCAGTGCGGTAGCTAAACCGGTGACGATGTCGCACACGTCATGTATCGGCATCCCGGCCGGGTAGCGGCCTTTGACCAGCTGCGCGGCGTCGGTACCGTCGACGTAGTCCATCGCGATCCACAGGTGACCATCGATCTCGCCGCGATCGTGCACCGC
>NZ_JBAPPI010000568.1:0-2696 GCF_049280035.1 Mycobacterium sp.
GTGCCGGCGGGCACCGCAGCGGCCGCCGCGCGGGAACTGGCCCGCGAACTGTGCGCCGCTTCATCGCCCGCGCAGCGCGCGGTTGTCCGGACGGTGGCCGCGGCGTACGACCGGCCGCTGTCGGAAGGTCTGCACTTTGAGGCCGAACAGGTCCAAGGGGTGTTCGAACAGGGCGAGGCAGTCGAGGGCATCCGGGCGTTTATCGACAAGCGCGCTCCCGAATTCGTCTGATCAGAAGGACTTCCGATGATTGATCTCGAACAGCGTTATGAGACATTGCTTCTCGAGTCCCCCGCGGCCACCGTGGTCCAGGTGACGTTGAACCGGCCCGACCGGTTCAACGCGATGACGGTGACCATGTTCAACGAACTCGAATCGGTCGCGCGCGCGATCGGCGACGATCACGATATCCGGGTAGTGATCCTTACCGGTGCGGGCCGGGCGTTCTGTGCGGGCTACGACCTCGACGAAGCCGAGGAACTCGCCTCGTTGTCGGCCCTGGGCATGCTCGACCGCCAGGAGCGCGCGGCCCGCGCGCTCAGCGCCGTGCGGACAATACCGGTACCGGTGATCGCCGCGGTGAACGGCCCCGCCGCTGGTGGCGGCATGTCGCTCACCCTGATGGCCGATATCCGGCTTGGGTCGCCTGCGGCTAAGTTCAATGCCGCGTTCGTGCGGATCGGGCTTTCGGCGGGCGACCTGGGCGCCTCCTGGCTGCTGCCGCGGCTGATCGGTCCGTCGGCCGCTGCGGAAATCGGTTTCACGGGTCGTATGGTCGAGGCCGATGAGGCAGAGCGGCTCGGCCTGCTCAACCGGGTGACCGGTCCGGACGACCTGCCCGACCAAACGCTAGCCATGGCGGCTCAGATCTGCGCCAACTCCCCCGGCGGCATCCGGATGTCCAAACGGGCGTTGCAGGCCAACATGGAAGTCGCCTCCTTCGCTGCGGCGCTCGAACTGGAGAACCGCGGACAGGCACTGCTGACGCGCTGTGACGACATGACCGAGGCACTGCAAGCCTTCAAAGCCAAGCGGCCACCGAACTTCTCCGGGCGGTGAACATGAGCACCGCCACATCACGCTGGAATAGAGTGTCGCGGCGCCCGCTGGCCGACGTCCTCGACGAGGTGCGCACGGCACGCACCCTGACCTTCGACGAGCATCGCCCCGGCATCGTTGTGATGTCAGTGAACCGGCCACATCGCGCGAATTCGCAAACGGTGGAAATGTTCGGCGAAATCGCCTGGGCGACAGCCATGTTGCGGAACGCGCCGCTGCGTGCGCTGATCATCACCGGGGCCGGCGGAAAGGCGTTCTGCACCGGCTTCGACCTGGACGAGGTCGATGTCCTCACCCGGATGTCGGTCTCGGAATTCACCGACCTTGTAGAGACCGCTGCCGCCGGGTCCACCGGGTTGCGCGCCCTGCCGTACCCGGTGATCGCCGCGGTCAGCGGCCCGGCGGCCGGTGGTGGTCTGTCGTTGGCACTGGCCGCTGACATCCGGCTCGCAGACCACACCGCCAGTTTCAGCGCCGGGTTCGTTCGGGTCGGTTTGTCCATCGGCGAACTCGGCACATCGTGGAACCTGGCCCGGCTGATCGGACCCGGCCGGGCCGCCGAGTTGGCGTTCACCGGACGCACAGTACGGGCCGTCGAAGCCCAGCGCATCGGACTGGCCGACCGGCTCGCCGAGACGGGCAGCGCGCTCGACGCGGCGATCGAGCTTGCCGAAACCATCGCGGAAAACTCCGACGACAGCACGAGATCCACCAAGAATGCGCTGGTCCGCAATCTCGAGAACAACTCCTTCAGGTCCGCGCTGGAGATGGACACCCGCGGCCAGGCGCTAGCCCTGCAGGCGCCGGCCACCCGCAGCGCACTGCGGAAGCTGCAGGAGCAGTCACAGTGACCGCATCGGAAGAGCTGCGCGACGGGCTCGGCCCCGCTGACGACCTCCGGCACCGGCCAATGGCCGGGGAGAGAACGCGTGACAGCCTGTTCTGGGAGCTGATCATGCCGGAAGAAGAACTCGGCGTGCAGGTCTACCTCTACCTGACCGGTAGCGGAAAGGCCGGCTATAACGTCTGCATCTGGGGGCCGGATGCGCGCCCTTTGGCGCTGCACCTTCACCAAGGGCGGGTACCCGACCAGGCCGACCTCGACGATTTCTCGTTCGACGGGCTGACGCTCACGCAGCCGGAGTTGCGCAAGTCCTGCGTGTTGACCTACGACCGCGACGATGTGCGAATCGAGTTCGGGTTCAATGGCATTCACGATGCGTTCAGCTACCACTGCAATCCGGACGGGCTGCCCTCGTGGTTTGCGGTGAACCGGATCGAGCAGACCGGGCGAGTGCGTGGAGGGCTTGAAGTTGCGGGCCGCCGGATCGAGTGGGACCGAATGGGACATCGTGACCATTCCTGGGGGGTTCGTGACTGGGGCGTCCCTCAGCATTGGAAATGGTTCGTCGCTTACACCGAATCGGGCCGGGCGCTCAATGGTTGGATTTGGATCGCCAAGGGCGAGTGGGGTTTCGCCGGCTACGTCGTGCGGGACGGAGTTACCCACCCGGTCCGTCACATCGACCACCACGCCGACTACGACGAACAGATGCGCCAACGTCGGCTGCGGGCGACTTTGACCGATGTCACCGGTGCGCAAACCGAGCTGGAGCTCGACGTCTTCGGTGTGATCG
>NZ_JBAPPI010000569.1:0-2603 GCF_049280035.1 Mycobacterium sp.
GTTGTCGACGGCGGCGTACCTCGCCGCGGCGGCGGTGCTGGTCGTGCCTACCATTGCGCTGGCCATTCCGTGGCTTACTGAACTGCAACGGCTGTTCACCGCCGCCTAACCTACGGGTGCGGCGACCACGGCGGTTCGGCGATACTTTGCAGATGGCCGAATCTCGCTGTGCGAGTGTGTTCGGTGCAAAGCTTGGACCAAGTCACGACCCTGAGAGGCGAATACATGAGCTCGGAATCGAAGGCTACTGACGGCACAGCGCAGATCGGAGTCACCGGGCTCGCCGTGATGGGTTCGAACCTCGCCCGGAATTTCGCTCACCACGGCTACACGGTGGCGCTGCACAACCGCTCGGTCGCCAAGACGGACGCGTTGCTGAAAGAACATGGCAGCGAAGGCAAATTCGTACGCAGCGAAACCATCGAAGAATTCCTCGCCGCGTTGGAGAAGCCGCGCCGGGTGCTGATTATGGTCAAGGCGGGTGATCCGACCGACGCCGTCATCGAGCAGCTCGCCGACGCCATGGAAAAAGGCGACATCATCATCGACGGCGGCAACGCGCTCTACACCGACACCATCCGCCGCGAAAAGGCGATGCGCGAGCGTGGCCTGCACTTCGTCGGCGCCGGCATCTCCGGGGGCGAGGAGGGAGCGTTGAACGGTCCGTCGATCATGCCGGGCGGCCCCGCCGAGTCGTACAAATCGTTGGGCCCGCTGCTGGAGGAGATCTCCGCGCATGTCGACGGTGTGCCGTGCTGCACCCACATCGGTCCCGATGGGGCCGGCCACTTCGTCAAGATGGTGCACAACGGCATCGAGTACTCCGACATGCAGCTGATCGGCGAGGCCTACCAACTGCTGCGTGACGGACTCGGCAAAACCGCACCCGAGATCGCCGATGTCTTCGCCGAATGGAACAAGGGCGACCTGGACAGCTTTCTCATCGAGATCACCGCAGAGGTACTGCGCCAGACCGACGCCAAGACCGGCAAGCCGCTGGTCGACGTCATCCTCGACGAGGCCGAGCAGAAAGGCACCGGCCGCTGGACGGTGAAGTCGGCCCTGGACTTAGGAGTTCCGGTCACCGGGATTGCCGAGGCGGTGTTCGCCCGGGCGCTGTCGGGCTCGGTGGCCCAGCGCAAGGCCACCACCGGCCTGGCCTCCGGCCATCTGGGCGAAAAGCCAAGCGATGCAAAGCAGTTCATCGAGGATGTCAGCAAGGCGCTCTACGCGTCGAAGATCATCGCCTACGCCCAGGGCTTCAACCAGATCCAGGCCGGCAGCGCCGAATACAACTGGGGCATAACGCTGGGTGACATGGCGACGATCTGGCGGGGTGGCTGCATCATCCGGGCGAAGTTCCTCAACCGGATCAAGGAGGCGTTCGATGACGACCCCGACTTGGCAACGCTGATCGTCGCGCCGTATTTCCGCACTGCGATCGAATCGGCCATCGACAGCTGGCGTCGCGTCGTGGTCACGGCCACCCAGCTGGGCATCCCGATCCCGGGGTTCTCCTCGGCGCTGTCCTACTACGACGCGCTGCGCACCGAGCGGCTGCCCGCCGCGCTGACCCAGGGCCTGCGGGACTTCTTCGGCGCACATACCTACGGGCGCGTCGACGAGGACCCCAGCAAGAAATTCCACACCCTATGGAGTGGAGACCGCACCGAAGTGCCGGCCTAGTAGGGCCAAATAAGGGGTACAACCGATACCGATGAGGTTTTCCAACGGGCACAGTCCCGCATACGACCTGACCTACGACGACGTCTTCATCGTGCCGAATCGTTCGGACGTGGCGTCACGGTTCGACGTGGATCTGGCCACCCACGACGGCTCCGGCACCACCATCCCGGTGGTGGTGGCCAACATGACCGCGGTCGCGGGGCGGCGAATGGCCGAGACGGTGGCCCGCCGCGGCGGGATAGTGGTGCTGCCGCAAGACCTTCCGATCACCGCGGTGCAGCGCACGGTGGACTTCGTCAAAAGCCGCGACCTGGTTGTCGACACCCCGGTGATACTGGCACCTGATGATTCGGTGTCGGATGCGCTGGCACTGATTCACAAGCGCGCGCACGGCGCCGCGGTGGTGGCCTTTGAGGGCCGCCCGATCGGACTGGTCACCGAATCGTGCTGCGACGGTGTCGACCGTTTCGCGCGAGTGCGCGATATCGCGATCACCGACTTCGTCAACGCCCCGGTGGGGACCGACCCGCGAAAGGTTTTCGATCTTCTCGAGCAAGCCCCCGTCGATGTCGCGGTGCTGACCGGCCCGGACGGCACGCTGGCCGGTGTGCTGACCCGCACCGCGGCGATTCGCGCGGGCATTTACACGCCGGCTACCGACGCCGCGGGCCGGCTGCGCATCGGCGCAGCGGTCGGCATCAACGGTGACGTGGCAGGTAAAGCGCAGGCGTTGACCGAGGCCGGTGTCGACCTCGTTGTCGTCGACACCGCGCATGGTCATCAGGTCAACGCGCTGGATGCCATCAAGTCGATATCGTCGCTGGATCTGGGTGTGCCGCTGGCCGGCGGCAATGTGGTGTCGGCCGAAGGCACCCGTGATCTGATCAGCGCCGGGGCGTCGATCGTCAAGGTCGGTG
>NZ_JBAPPI010000570.1:0-3107 GCF_049280035.1 Mycobacterium sp.
GTCATCGAGGCGAACACCCAGTACCACCAAATAAGTATCCGCTGCGTCGTTACCGATTTCACCGAACCGTACCTCCTGGTATCGAGTGGTGCGGGACCGCCGGTGATACCGGCAAATGCTCAGTCCATATGTGAGTTGCGCATATTTCTGCGCGGTCCACTTACCCGCGGCACCATTGTGTTTACAGAATATTCTGTTAACACAATGAACTTTCGCACATCCGAGACTCCGCTGGCAAGCATCGGATTGCGCGCCAACGCTCGCGCGCGTGACTCTAGAGCTCGACGATCAGATTCATTTTCTGTCGCGCGGCGCCGTCGGCAACGCACGGGCCATTTCAACTCCATAGCTAAGCAGCGCTACTTCACTGTGTTGTCGCTCCAACCCGTGGGTTAGTGCGGTGCGTCGTGGGTGCAACACGCAGAGTGGCCGCTTCCGAGCCGCGCATGCGGTCAATCTACGGCGTGACGATGATGTTCATCCGCTGCTGCGCTCGGCGGGCTGCATCGGCGTCGCCCTTCACGATGGCGCGCGCAAGGCGTTGGTGTCCCGCACGAATCCTTCGCGCGTATCGCCGCAGCACCTCCGGCGGAGTTGCCCGCGCGACTTCGGATTGCAGATCGACGACGAGATCGCTGAGGACGGCGGAGAATAGGGCAAGCGATGGGCTACCAGAGAGCTCGCCCATGACTCGCCCGAAGCCCACGGCCGCGTTAACTGCGTTCTCTATGGTTGTGTCCGTCCCATCAGCCCACGCCTCGCTTACTTGGTCGGCCACCCTCTGGCGGGCCGCCTTATCCGGGTTGCTCGCCGCGCGCCCAGCAACCTCTGGGCCGATCAACTGCGCCATGTAGATCACGTCCGCCGGTTGTGCGCCCTGCCGCCGCAAAAGCGCCGACGCAGAACGAGAGACGACGTCGATCGACGGTGTACTGGCGAAGAATCCTCCGCTGTTTCCGCGACGCACCTTCACCAGCCCCTCAGCCTCGAGTATGCGCATCGCCTGACGCAGGGTGGGACCGCTGACGTGGAAGCGATCCATCAGATCCTCCGCAGAGCCAATGTGCTCGCCGTCGGCAAACTCATCCACTATTTGTCGTCGCAGGCTCTGTGCTATGGCTTCGGCTGCGCTCGGCGTGACCCGTTCCCTCACCATGACAATCGCCTCACCCGTGTCACCGTAATGGGGCGGAGCAGGACCGTGGCCACGACGGTGGTGTTTGGCTCCACGCAGGACCTGGAGGCGGCAAGAGACTCAGCAGGCTGACCCGAAGAAGTGATTAGCCCGCTGACTGCTGAAGTTTCGAGGCAGCAGCGGAGTGCGTCTCCCAGTTCGTTTGGTCAGGCGGATTCGGTCTCGCCCACGGACGGCTCGGACTTACGAGACGACCACCCGGACTTGCGCGACATTGGCGATCCTGCACGAGCTCGCGGCTGGGTCGCCATCTCGGTGCGAGTGGACCCGGCCGGTCACGAAGTACTCGCCTGGCCGATCGAACGCGTGCTTGGTGGCGAGCGTGATGGACGCCGCCGACCCGTCGATGCCGTCGTGGCTGAACGGGAAGAGGCCGGTGCCGTCGAAGTCCCAGTCGGCCGAGATGATCGTGCCGGCGCCCGGAGGCACCGTCGCCTGGAGCTGAAGGTCGACCGCTTCGCCCACCCCCACCTCGGCTCGCTCGCCGCCGTTGACTGTAACGGCGATGACCGCTTGGATCCCGCGGCGCTCGGCGGCCACCGGAGACAGGATCACCTGGTTCTCGACATAGTCGAAGGCAGTGCCGACGGGCTCGATGCCGTCTTCCACCCACGCGATCAGATCGGCCAGCGACTGCTCGATGTATGGCAGGTAGTCGATCAGCCAGGTGTTGCTGGCCCGGTTAGGCAGCGAGGGCACCATCATCGAAGGGACATGCTCGGCGTTCTCGACCCAACGGAGCCGGAACCGCGCATTGGCGCCCTCCTCCCCTTGGGCCCGCAGCACGGCCTGGCGGTAGATGATCCCCTGCGAGGGCCACAGTGACGAGTCCTTGGTGTGGTGGACCCAGATGAGCTTGCCGCGGTAGAGCCCGGAGTAGCCGACGCCCATGAGGGCCGACTGCCGCGGCACGGGGTGCTGCGGGTACACGGCTCGATCGTCGACGCGCAGGGAGTCGAATTGTGGATCGTTCATCAGATGGTGCCGGGCGAAGTAGTGGAAGGCCAGGAAGTCACGGTTGTCGACCTGCACCTCGTCGCCGGGCCGCACATCGGTGAACCGGAGCAGGTTGGCATCGCCCACGCCGTCGCAGTAAAGGACGTCATCGGCGTGGGCTCCGCAGTAAAGTCGCCGCCCGGTCGCCGCGCCCGTGAGCATCGTGACACTCGAGCCGAGCCGGTAGCCCGTTTCCCCGAGGCCCTCGAGCTCGACCACCATGGGCAGCGAGGGGTCTGCTCCGAGGCTGGAAAACACCATGATCAGCAGCCGGAAGTTCTGGTGCCGGGGCTCGAGGAAGCGTGGATCCTCGAGCACGTCGAGCGCCGTGAGCACCTTCGTCACGGTCGCCCGTGAACTCAGGACATCGCGCTCGACGAGGTCCGGCTGGTCGAATCCGACGTAGCCGGGCTTGGTCCAGAAGTCCTCGAAGTAGCTTGGGTCCTGCTCGAGCAGTGACGTAGCCATCGAGGTCCAGAGCCACATCTGGCCGAGGGGCTTGCCGATCATGTACTCGTCGCCGCGCGGAAAGCCCTGCCGGTACAGGCTCGCCAGCTCCTCGCGCTGGTGAGTGGTCAGCCCGAAGAAGGGGTCGCCATGCCCGCCGGGCGCCATGGCGTCGGCGATCTCGTCCGTCTTCTCGCCGAGCAGGCGCTGGCAGTTGAACATCGTGGCGAACGACATCACCTGGGCGCCCTCGATCTTCTCGGTGCTGCCGTGCTCCACGATCGGCCCGCCGCCGGCGAACGGCAGCGCGCCGTCCCAGGTGTCGGGCGCGTTCTCGAGGCACAGCGGAGACCGCCGCCCTCCGCCCGAGCCTCCCCATACGTAGGAGTGGTGGGGTGCCTCGCCGTAAACCTGCGCGGCGACGAGCTTGGCCAGTCGGGCCGTCTCGGCGCTCGCGCGGTGCCCGTAG
>NZ_JBAPPI010000571.1:0-20983 GCF_049280035.1 Mycobacterium sp.
AAAGTCTTCGTCGCCGCCCAGCACAACCTTGTCGCCGGTGGCAGGGGCCTTCTCGGCGTTGGCGTCAGCGATACTCTCGGCCGCCGACTCGGTCTGTTGCTCCTCGGCGCCTTCCTCGTCGGCGCTCTGCAGATCTTCCTCGTCGAGGTGCTCCTCTTCGAGCGGTTCGGCCAGTTCGGCCGCGGCAGCGTCTGAGACGGCGTTGTCCACGTCAGGACTGCTGATGATTTCGTCCAGCGCCCCCAGCACGTCGTCCCAGCTACGTCCGATGACCTCGGCGATCACATTCCAGCGCTTGAGACCGGCTTTGCCGGTGAAGTGGCCGACTCCGCCGGCCAGCGTGCCCAATGTCGGGTTGCCGTTGAAAAACTTCATCACCGCCGGCAGCTCGCAGACTGACCCAATGGACGAGACGATCGCCAGCGTGTTCGCCAGCGCCGTCACCGACTCCTCGGTCGGTTTCTCGGCCACCAGCTCTTCAACCGCGATCAGGTCGAATTGCTTGTCGTCGGCGGGCTCGAGCTTGTGGGCGTTGGCCTCGGTCAGCCGTTGCCACCCAGGGTGGTCCACCAGATCGTTGTCGGTGTTGGTCCGCACGAATGCCACCAGGTCAGCGGGCGTCTCAAAGCCGTAGAGGTCCTCATCCTTACCTAGAAACGCCTCCCACTCGTCACCCGCGTCGCGCCAGCGGGGCGCCCACACCGTGTAGCGGTCACCGTCGGTCAGGCTCAAGCGGATGGGCAAGAGGTCAGCAGCCATGCGGCACAGAATAGCGACGGGCCACCCGGCCGACGGACGCCAGGCCGCGGTTAGCCGCATGCGGCCTGGGGTCAGGCGCCCCAAATGTCGGTAATGGCGGGCGCTCTGCTTGCATAGCCGAGCTTGGGCAGCCCGTACATCTGCTCGAGCGTGGACAACACGTTGTAGTGGCTGATCGTCTCGGTGTAGGTGCCAGGCCTGACGCTCGCTCCGTAGATCACCGTGGGAATTTGATTCCGCGACGTGTTGTCATCTTCGTCCCAGGTCAGGATCAGCAAGCTGTTGTTGGCTTTCGCCCATTGGGCGTACTGCGACAAGTTCTGATACAGCCACCCGTCGCCCTGAGCGATCGAGCCGTCGTGCATGTCATTGTCGAGGTTGGGGGTGACGAATGCGACCGTCGGCAGGCTGGCGTAGTTCTGGGGGGCCGGAAACGCGGAAAACGGAAGCGAGTAGTTGGCTGGGATATTGCTAAAGCTGACCCAGGGCACATGCTTGCGCGCATATTTCCCGGCACTACACGCCGTCGAGCCCACCGCAGGCAAGCTCTCCGCGAAGCCCACGAATGTGTAACGGGCGGCGAGCAATTCCGAACCGAGGTTGGGGGTGTCGCCCGCGTTGACTGGACAGACGTTGTCGTTGACCAGCGTGTTGCCGGCGAACAACGCGTAGTAGTTCGGTTCGCTGGGGTGCACTTCGGCGAAGGACTGCGCCATCATCGCGCCGTTTGCGGCCAGCTGGTTGACATAGGGCGCCGCCTTGTTTCCGATGATGTTGGTTTGCGAGCGATTCTCTTCCACCACGACGACGACGTGTGCGGGGGTCGGAACCGCGGCCGCCTTGAAGTCCACCGGACTGGTTTCGTGGACTTGATCAGTCGACGGCCACGACATCAACACAGTGGAAACCGCCAGCACACCAAATATGCTGACCGCTCGATATCGCTTGCCATTCCGCCATGGTCGGCGCCGCATGGCGGGAGTATATGGTTCCTGCTCCCGCGTATTGGCACGCGTACACGCGTGTCGAGCGGGGAAGCGCGACAAACAAATTTGCGAATTGCGTCATGACGGATGCCCGAACAGGACATGATGTGCCAATCGCCGGGCCGGGGAGAATCGAGCGCGATCGGTGACTGAAATTCTCGGCTAGCGGTGTACGGCTGGGAGGTGGCGATGTCAGGGGCGAGGTTGCGTTCGCCGGGTTATGTGAAGTTGGCGATCGGCTGCGCCGCCGTCACCGGTGCGATGTCGATAGGACTGTGGGCCTTCCCGGCTGGGGTGAAGGCGATCGTCGCGGAAGCCAAGCTGCTGGCCGACGTGGGCTGGATCATGAGCGGCACCGGAGTTCCCACCCCTGACCAGAATTACCTCAGCAGCGTCGAATCGCTTTACCTCAGCCACGACATCGGCTTCATCTTCTATCCCCTGACGACGCCCGAGCAGTTTTGCCCGATCGTCTGCAATGCCAGCGAGCCCAATTTGGGGTTCGGCGACTCGGTGAACGCCGGCGTGACTGACCTGAACAACGTGATCGTGCCTACCTTGCAGGGCGGAAACGGCGTCGCCGTGCTCGGCTACTCGCAGAGCGCCACCGTCGCCACCGTGGAGATGAACGATCTCCTCAACAACACGCCGGCCGGAGTGAACCTGAACGACTTGAGCGTCACGCTGCTCGGCGACCCCAATAGCCCGATCGGCGGCATCCTGGACCGCTTCCAGTTCCCCGACGGCATCGGCGCCTTCAGCTTGAGCCCTGCGCCCCAACACGTTCCGTTCCTTGACATCCCGCTGAGCCTGGCGACCACCCCGACCACCGGGATCGCGACCGACATCTACACCGGCGAGTACGACGGCTGGGCCGACTTTCCTTCAGACCCCAGCAACCTCTGGGCCGACCTCAACGCCCTGATCGGGATCGAGACGGTGCACCCGTTCTATCCGGATCCGACGCCCGGGGTGAACTTGGACACCACCCACATGATCGATCTCGGCACCATCGGGAACACCACCTTCTACGACATTCCCGCGCCGCTGCCGACGCTGGCGTTCATGTTCGACGGCGGGCCTGCTGGGCAGTTCTTCTATGATGCCTTCGCCCCGTTTGCGACCTTGTTCGACGACTGGGGCTACGGCAACCCCGGTGATCCGGGCGCCGGCATCGAAGTCAACGGGATCGAGCCGATCGGTGCTGCCGGCCCCTGGCAGGTTGACGCGACCGGCCAGCTGGTGGCCTCCGGTGGCGCCGGTTTCATCGACAAGATGGATCCGCTCCAGATGCTGGCCGGCTTGGAATACGCCGGGGTGCAGACGTTCGTCGGCCCGATCGACGCTCTGCTGCAGGATGCCGGGCAGGCGCCGCTGTCGCCATCGGTCGTCGACTCGCTGCTATCCGGCTATACCTCCCTCAACGCGCTGGACGCGTCGCTGCTGACCTCGTGGACCGACCTGACGGCGAGCATCCCGTCGCTGGCGCCGGACGCCATCTTGGACGGATCGCCGCTGATCTCCGGACAGCCGCTGATCGACCTCGTTGGCTACGGCTTCGACATCTTCAACTTCTTCGGCGCCTAACCCTGCGGCCCCGCTAGGGTCAGGTTCCGTGGATGTGCGTGTTGTTCATCACCCGCTGGCCGCGGCCCGGCTGACCACACTGCGCGACGAGCACACCGATAACGCGGCGTTTCGCCTCGCGTTGCGCGATCTGGCACTGATGCTGGTCTACGAGGCCACTCGTGACGCGCCCCGCCAGACGGTCACCGTGCGCACCCCGCTGGCCGAGACGGCCGGCATTCGGCTCGCGAAACCGCCGCTGCTGGTGGCGGTCTTGCGGGCCGGGCTGGGCATGGTCGATGCGGCGCTCGCGCTGGTACCGGAAGCACAGGTCGGGTTCATCGGCGTCGCCCGCGACGAGCAGACCGCCTCGCCCACACAATATTTGGAGTCATTGCCCGACGATCTGCATGGCCAGCCGGTGCTGGCCCTCGACCCCATGCTGGCTACCGGCGGTTCGATGACGCACGCCATTGGGTTGCTGCAACGCCGCGGCGCCGACGACATCACCGTGCTGTGTGTGGTGGTGGCCCCGGAAGGCATTGCGGCGCTGGAAAAAGCAGCACCCAACGCACGGGTATTCACCGCGGCCGTCGACGACGGCCTCAACGACGCGGCCTATATCGTTCCGGGCCTCGGCGACGCCGGAGATCGTCAATTCGGACCGCGCTGAACTACCAGTGCTGCACCGACGACGCCAGTTCGTCGCAGAGTGCGGTCGCCCGCGTCCGAACACCGGCCAGGTCGCCGGCCACCGCAGTTCGAACTTCGATGTAGCACTTGACCTTCGGCTCGGTGCCGGACGGTCGCACCACGACCCGGACCGATGTATCGGCATCGCCGCCGGTGAAAATCAGCGCGTCGGTGCGATCCGCACCTGGACGCTGCAGTAAATCCGTTGTGCTCGAAGCGAATCCGGCTAGGTTACTGGGTGGCGAAGCCCGCAGCCGGCGCATCAGCGCGGTTGCCTCCTCCGCATTTGTCACCGCCCGTGACACGGCGGCGCCGACATGCACCCCGAATCTGCGGGCCAGGTCGTCCAGCGCGTCGAGAACTGAGCGGCCCCGCCTCTTCAAGGTGGCCACCAGATCGCAGGCGAACACAGCGGCGCTGATGCCGTCCTTGTCCCGGACCGCGGGCGGATCGACACAGTGCCCGATCGCCTCCTCGTAGGCGTAGATCAATGTGCTGCCGGGCACGTCGGCATCGGCGCGGGCCAGCCATTTGAACCCGGTCAGGGTCTCGACGTGGCGTGCGCCCCAGTGGCCAGCGATTGCGGACAGCATCCGCGACGACACCACCGTGCTGGCCACCAGGCTGGTGGCTCGTTCGCCGGGTTCGGTCCGAGACAGAATGAAATCGCCGAGCAGCCAACCGGTCTCGTCACCGGATAACATCCGCCAACCCGCCGGAGTCGGTATCCCGACCGCGCAGCGATCCGCGTCGGGATCCAATGCGATTGCGATATCGGCGTCGGCCTCTTCGGCCAGCGCCAGTAGCTCATCCGTGGCGCCGGGCTCTTCGGGATTTGGGAACCGGACGGTCGGGAAGTCGGGATCGGGACTGAACTGGCTGGCGACGACATGCACGTCGGAAAAGCCGGCTCGTCGCAGTGTTTCGACAGCGACCGTGCCACCCACGCCATGCAGCGGCGTCAGCGCCACTCGGACTGGGCCCGACGAGCGTCCCAGCCGGGCGGCCCGCTCGATGTAACGCTCGACCATATCGGCGTCGGCCGGTTCAACGTGTGCCCTGGCGATCTCGTCAGCGAACGGGGCGATGGCCATCGCGGTTTCGATCTCGTTGTCGGTGGGGGAGATGATCTGGATTCCGCCGTCGAAATAGACCTTGTAGCCGTTGTCGGTCGGTGGATTGTGTGATGCGGTGATCTGGATGCCCGCCGCTGCGCCGGTGAGCCGTACGGCAAACGCCACCACCGGTGTGGGTACTGGACGTGGAAGCAGCGTTACCGAAAAGCCTTCGGCAGCAAGTACTTCAGCTGTTGCGACCGAGAATTCGGCTGAGCCGTGCCGAGCGTCGCGCCCGACGATCACCGTCGAACCGCCGAGGCCGCGGGCGGCGAGCACCTTTGCCACCGCCCAGGTGGCGCGTACCACCACGGCGAGGTTCATCGCATCCGGGCCACCCCGGAGCGGGCCGCGCAGTCCCGCGGTGCCGAAAGCCAGCGGCCGGGCGAACCGCGCGGCGAGTTCGGGCCGATCGCACCCGGCGAGTTCGGCGGCCGTCACCGGGTCGGGGTCGTGCGCGATCCAATCCTCCGGTTTCACGCCAGCCCTCTACAGCCGCGCGACCACGTCAGCCAGCAGAGCGCCCATCCGGGCCGCCGAGGCCGCACCGGCGGCGAGCACGTCGGCGTGGCTGAGCGCCGCACCGGTGATCCCGGCCGCCAGATTAGTCACCAGCGACACCCCCAGCACCTCGGCGCCCGCGGCCCGCGCTGCGATCGTCTCGTGCACGGTGGACATGCCGACCAGGTCGGCGCCCAGCGTCCGCAACATCCGGATCTCGGCGGGCGTCTCGTAGTGCGGCCCGGGCAGCCCGGCGTACACGCCTTCGGCGAGCGTCGGGTCGACCGCGCGGGCCAGCGCCCGCAGCCGCGGCGCGTAAGCGTCGACCATGTCGACGAACTCGGCCCCGATCAGCGGAGACCGCGCGGTCAGGTTCAAGTGGTCGCTGATTAGCACCGGCTGGCCCACCTCGAAGTCCTCGCGCACTGCACCGGCTGCGTTGGTGAGTACGACGACGCGTGCGCCGGCCGCGCAGGCCGCCCGCACCGGATGTACGACGTGCAGCAGATCATGGCCTTCATAGGCATGCACACGGCCGGCCAGCACCAGCACGCGGTGGGCACCGATATCAACCGACAAGACCTGACCGGTGTGGCCGACCGCCGTCGGCGGGGTGAAGCCGGGCAATTCGGCCATCGGCAGCACCGCGGTCGCCGAGCCCAGCGCGGCAACAGCCGGCGCCCACCCCGACCCCAGAACGATCGCCACGTCGTGTTCGGCGATCCCGGTGCCGTCGGCGATGAACTGCGCGGCCCGCCGCGCGAGCGCGACGGGGTCGGCCGGACCAGTCACAGTCGCGGAGCCTAACCGGGGCACCGTCCGCTTGTGGAGGACGGTGTCGGAAGTGAACGTTCAGCCAAAGGTGAGTTGGCGCAGCGCCCGCAGAAAGACGTTTCGGTCGTTGGCGGATAGCTGCCCAAGCCAGTGCTCCTCCCCACGCTGGATGGCCTGCTGGACTGTGTCTTTGATGGAACGGCCCGACTCGGTGATCTCGAGCAGGCGCGCGCGGCGGTCGTCTGGGTCGGCAATCCGTTCGATGTAACCGAGCTTCTGCAACTCGTCGAGTGTGGGAATGATGCGTGTTTTGTCGGCGCCGATCGCCTCGGCGAGCGCCGCTTGAGTGCGGATCGGCGAACGATCCAGGGCGCTGAGGACGATGTACCCCCACATCGACAGGCCGTGCGCTGCCAGCACTGGCTGCTCGGCGGCCACGGTTTGACGAGCCAGCTGCGCCAGCATCTCCGCGAGGTCTGGACGCGTCGCCTTTCGCACCACGTCGTGATGATAAGGGTTGACATATGATCTACATATGCACATGATATGCGTATGCATATTAATCGGGATGTTCGGCCATTGCATCGGATTGCCGTACTGGCTTCGGTTGACGTGGTCTCGGCCGTCACCGCCGACGACTTATCGAAGCTGACGCCGTGCGTTGGCTGGAGTCTTGCTGACCTGCTCACTCATATGACGGTCCAGCATCGCGGCTTTGCCGCCGCCGCCCGCGGCCGCGGCGCCGACCAGGCGATATGGCAACCCGGCACGGTCGCCCAAGCGGTGGCAGTTGATCCAGCCGGCACCTACGCTGCGGCCGCCACCGCGGTGATAGACGCGTTCGCCGGCGCCGGTGTGCTCGATGCGTCGTTCGCGTTACCGGAGTTTGGGCCCGGCGCAACCTTCCCGGGTTCAGTGGCGATCGGTTTTCACTATGTGGACTACGTCGTGCACGGCTGGGATGTGGCTCGCACGATGGGTCGCCCCTTTGAGCTTCCGGTCGACGTTGTTGCCGCCGCATTGCCGTTGGCGTTCTCGGTGCCCGACGGAGACTTCCGCGCTGGCGACAGTGCGGTGTTTGGCCCCGCGATCCCGTCGACCGAGCCGACTTCCGACCTCGATCGCATCCTCGCTTATCTCGGCCGCTCCCCGCAGTGGGAACCAGCCACAGCGGCAGGACAGCGAAGGACGCCATGACGACAACATCCTTCGGCGCCTGGACTGGTCAGCCGCCAATCACGCCGGGGAGCGGCATCCTCAGCACGGACTGGCTGCCCGGCCCGTCCGACGGGAGCCAGTCCCCGGTCGTGGTGAGTTTCACCGACTTTCATTCCGATTCCGAGGAGGACTGGCAACAGATCGCCGCATTGGGCATGCAGCTGGCGGAAAGCTGGCCGGTTATGCGCGGCGCGGTCGGGCTTTGGCTGTGGGGCAAGCAGGTTGAGTGGCGCGGCGGATCGCTGTCCATCTGGGAAAGCTACGCGGATTTGCGTCGTTTCATCAGCTGGCCCGTTCACGTCGCCATCATGAAAAACTGGCGCGGACGAATACGAGTGCGATCCGCCAGCTGGGATGACGAGCGATTTGTCCCGGCGCAGGCATGGCTTCGCGCCGAGGCGTACATTCGGGCTCCGCGCGAGATGTGAGCCGGTCGCGACGGCGTCGTTGTGATCGCCGGTGATCGTCGGTGAGATACTGCGACAATGGCCTCAATCCCGGTGTTGGATCGCGTCGAGGACGCGGTGCGGCGCCGTGGCACGGAACTGGTCGAGCTGTCCCACGCAATCCACGCCGAACCGGAGCTGGCGTTCGCCGAACACCGCAGTTGCGCCAAGACGCAAGCGTTGGTGGCTGAGCGAGGTTTTGAGGTCACCAAGTCAGCCGGTGGACTGGACACCGCTTTCCGCGCCGACTTCGGCAGCGGCCAGTTGGCTGTCGGCATCTGCGCCGAGTACGACGCGCTGCCCGAAATCGGCCATGCCTGCGGCCACAACATCATCGCCGCCTCGGCAGTGGGCGCCGCCCTGGCGCTGGCCGAGGTCGCCGACCAACTGGGCCTGACGGTTGCGCTGCTTGGAACACCCGCCGAGGAGTTCGGCGGCGGAAAAGTGTTGCTGCTCAACGCCGGAGTCTTCGACGACTTGGCGGTGGCCGTGATGATGCATCCCGGGCCAGTGGACATCGCCGCCGCCCGATCGCTGACGTTGTCCGCGGTCCGGGTGGAGTACCGCGGGCGCGAAGCCCATGCGTCGGCCGCACCATTCCTGGGTGTCAACGCTGCCGACGCGGTCACCGTTGCACAGGTCGCCATCGGGCTGCTGCGTCAACAGCTGGCACCCGGGCAGCAGGTGCACGGCATTGTCTCCGAGGGCGGTCAGGTCGCCAACGTCATCCCGAGCCGGACCGAACTGCAGTACACAATGCGGGCGACCGAGGCGTGGTCGCTGGCCGATCTGCAAGGCAAGGTTGGCGATTGCTTCTTGGCCGGTGCGGTGGCCACCGGGTGTGACTACAACGTCGAGCAAACCGAGCCGATGTACGACGCGCTCAAGCCCGACCCCTGGCTGGCCGGTGCCGTCCGCGCCGAGATGACGCGGCTCGGGCGCGCTCCCATCGATGAGGACCTCGAGGCGAAGCTCCCGTTGGGCAGTACCGACATGGGCAACGTCACGCAAGTTCTGCCGGGTATCCATCCGATGGTCGCTGTCGATGCCGGCGGTGCGTCGTTGCACCAGCCCGAATTCACTGCCGCAGCCGTCGGTCCCAGCGCCGACCGCGCGGTGATTGATGGTGCAATCATGTTGGCGCGCAGTATCGTTCGCCTTGCCGAGTCATCGGATGAACGCGACCGGGTGCTGGCGGCTCGCGAGGAGCGGCGCTTATGAGCCGCGCCGGCGACATTGGTAGGGGTCCCGATGGGGTGGGGGCACCTCCCGCTTGCGGGGGAGAGCGGCGCTTATGAGCCTTGCCGACACCGCTGAATCGTGGCTGGCCGCGCACTTCGACGACTTGGTTGCTTGGCGGCGACACATCCACCGCTACCCAGAGTTGGGTCGCCAGGAGTACGCCACCACGCAGTTCGTCGCCGAACGGTTGGCCGATGCCGGGCTCAACCCGAAGGTGTTACCCGGCGGGACGGGGTTGACCTGCGATTTCGGTCCGGAACACGAGCCCCGGATTGCATTGCGGGCCGACATGGACGCGTTGCCGATGGCCGAGCGGACCGGTGCCCCGTATGAATCGACGATGCCCAACGCCGCGCACGCATGCGGCCACGACGCCCATACCGCGATCCTGTTGGGTACCGCGCTGGCGTTGGCGGCAGTGCCGGAGCTGCCGATCGCGCTGCGGCTGATCTTTCAGCCCGCCGAAGAGCTGATGCCCGGCGGCGCGATCGACGCGATCGCCGCCGGCGCGTTATCCGGGGTGAGCCGGATCTTCGCCTTGCACTGCGATCCCCGGCTGGCGGTCGGCAAGATCGCGGTGAAAGCGGGGCCGATCACGTCGGCCGCCGACATGATCGAAATCACCCTGTATTCGCCGGGCGGGCACACCTCGCGACCACACTTGACCGCCGACCTGGTTTACGGGTTGGGCACGCTGATCACCGGCCTGCCCGGTGTGTTGTCACGCCGCATCGACCCGCGCAACAGCACCGTGATGGTGTGGGGCGCGGTCAATGCGGGGGTGGCTGCCAACGCGATCCCGCAGACCGGCGTGCTGGCCGGCACCATCCGCACGGCCAGCCGCGAAACCTGGCTGAGCCTCGAGGCCATCGTGCGCCAGGCGGTGGCCGCCCTGCTCTCGCCGCTGGGGATCGAGCACACCCTGCGATACAGCCGCGGGGTTCCGCCGGTGGTCAACGAGGAGATCTCGACGCGCATCATCGCCCACGCCATCGAGGCGGTCGGCCCGGACGTGCTGACCGATACCAAGCAGTCCGGCGGCGGCGAGGACTTCTCCTGGTATCTGGAGCAGGTGCCTGGCGCGATGGCGCGGCTGGGGGTCTGGTCGGGTCACGGTCCGCAGCTGGACCTGCATCAGCCGACGTTCGACCTCGATGAGCGTGCGCTGGCGATCGGGATGCGGCTGATGGTGAACATCGTCGAGCAGGCCTCCCTCGGAACCTAGCCGCGGTTTAGGTTCCCGGGCCGATGTTGCGGGCTGGGCGGGTGCGCAGGTTGCGCACGTATTCGTTTGGCGCGCCGGCGATTTCGACGGCATCGGCCATCACGCCGATGTAGCGCGCCGACGGCAGGCCACCCTCCCAGGCGTCCACCACATATAGCCACGCCAGAACCGGATCGGTGGTCGTGTCGGACGACACGCGTTCCACCCGGCACCGGATCTTCTTGTGGATGCCCAGCTCGGACCCCTCCCAGCGATCGAGGTTGTTTTCGTCCGCGGGCGTCATGTCGTAGAGCACGACGAACACCTTTGCGGCCGGGTCCTCAACGACGGTGGCCAGCGCGCCTTCCCAGCCGATGTCCTCACCACCGAACGTCAGCCGCCAACCGTGCAACCAGCCGGTTCCGGCCATCGGCGAGTGAGGTGCGCGCTGCAGCATCTGCTCGGGATGCATATTCGACCCGTAGGCAGCGTAGAGCGGCACGGGAGAAAGCTTAAACGGCTGCCGCGGGCATGGCGGTGATCCGACGGGTTGGCCTGAGGTTGGCTAGGTTATACCCGTGGCGACCCGCATCGCGATCCTCGGCGGAGGGCCGGCCGGTTATGAGGCGGCACTTGTCGCGGCAGCACGCGACGCCGAGGTCACCGTCATCGACTCGGATGGCGTCGGCGGCGCGGCTGTGCTGTTCGACTGTGTGCCGTCGAAGACGTTTATCGCCTCCACTGGCGTCCGGACCGAACTGCGCCGGGCGCCGCAGCTGGGCTTCGATATCGACATCGACGACGCCAAGATCTCGTTGCCGGAAATCCACCAGCGCGTCAAGACGCTAGCCGCCGCGCAGTCTGCCGACATCAATTCCGACCTGGTCAGTGCGGGTGTCGAGGTGGTCGCCGGCAAAGGGGAGCTGATCGACGCGAGCCCGGGTCTGGCCACCCACCGCATCAAGGCGACCGCCGCCGACGGCACCACAAGTACCTACGACGCTGACGTGGTCCTGATCGCCACCGGCGCCAGCCCGCGAATGTTGCCGTCGGCGCAGCCTGACGGCGAGCGCATCCTGACCTGGCGCCAGCTCTACGACCTGGACACACTGCCCGACCATCTGATCGTGGTCGGTTCCGGTGTCACCGGCGCCGAATTCGTCAACGCCTATACCGAATTGGGCGTTGACGTCACGGTGGTGGCCAGCCGCGACCGGGTGCTGCCATACGAGGACGCCGACGCCGCCCGGGTGCTGGAGGATTCCTTCGCCGAACGCGGCGTCCAGTTGGTCAAGAATGCCCGCGCGGAGTCGGTCACCCGCACCGACTCCGGGGTGCTAGTCACGATGACCGACGGTCGCACCGTGGCGGGCAGCCATGCGCTGATGACGATCGGGTCCGTGCCGAACACCAGCGGCCTGGGCTTGGAACGGGTGGGCATCGAGCTGGGGCGAGGAAACTACCTGACTGTCGACCGGGTGTCGCGGACGTCGGTGCCCGGCATCTACGCCGCCGGGGACTGCACCGGCCTGCTGCTGTTGGCGTCCGTCGCCGCAATGCAGGGCCGGATCGCCATGTGGCACGCATTGGGGGAGGCCGTCAGCCCCATCCGGCTGCGCACCGTGGCCGCCGCGGTGTTCACCCGGCCCGAGATCGCCGCCGTCGGTGTTCCTCAATCGGCCATCGACAACGGATCGGTGAGTGCCAGGACCATCATGCTGCCGTTGCGAACCAACGCGCGCGCGAAGATGTCGGGGCTGCGGCAAGGATTCGTCAAGGTCTTTTGCCGGCAGTCCACCGGCGTGGTCATCGGCGGTGTCGTGGTTGCGCCGATCGCATCCGAGTTGATCCTGCCGATCGCGATGGCCGTGCAGAACCGCATCACCGTCAATCAGCTGGCCGAAACACTCTCCGTTTACCCGTCGCTGTCGGGCTCGATCACGGAGGCGGCACGACGGTTGATGGCGCACGATGATCTGGACTGACCACGACAGGTAGCCTTGGGAGCCAGTGTCCTACTGACGAGTAACCGGAGGAGACCTGTGCCGTGAGCGACCCGATTCGCGTACCGGGGAGCGAGCAGACCCGGCCGGGTTCCTTCTTAGGACCCGAGCAGCGCGCCTCGGCCTGGGAGCGGCTCGGCAGCGAACAATTCGACGTCGTGGTCATCGGTGGCGGAGTAGTGGGCTCGGGATCCGCGTTGGACGCCGCCACCCGTGGACTGAAAGTGGCGATGGTCGAAGCCCGTGATTTCGCCTCGGGCACGTCGAGTCGATCCTCGAAGATGTTTCACGGTGGACTGCGCTACCTCGAGCAACTGGAATTCGGGCTGGTGCGTGAGGCGCTCTTCGAGCGCGAGCTGTCGTTGACCACCTTGGCGCCTCATCTCGTTAAGCCGTTGCCGTTTTTGTACCCGCTGACCAAGCGTTGGTGGGAACGCCCATACGTCGCCGCCGGTCTCCTGCTGTACGACGAACTTGGGGGCTCGAAATCTGTTCCGGGGCAGAAGCATTTGACTCGCGCCGGCGCGCTGCGGCTCAGCCCGGGTCTGAAGCGCAGCTCGCTGATCGGTGGTATCCGCTACTACGACACCGTCGTTGATGACGCCCGGCACACCATGACCGTTGCGCGTACCGCCGCGCATTACGGCGCGGTGGTGAGGTCATCCAGTCAGGTGGTTTCGCTGCTGCGCGAAGGTGATCGGGTGACCGGCGTGCGGGTGCGCGACTCCGAGGACGGCGCCGTCACCGAAGTCCGCGGCCACGTCGTCGTCAACGCGACCGGGGTATGGACCGACGAGATTCAGGCATTGTCCAAGCAGCGCGGACGATTTCAAGTGCGTGCCTCTAAAGGGGTGCACATCGTCGTGCCGCGGGATCGGATCGTCAGCGACGTCGCGATCATCTTGCGAACCGAGAAGTCGGTGATGTTCGTCATCCCGTGGGGCAACCATTGGATCATCGGGACCACCGATACCGACTGGGGACTCGACCTGGCGCATCCGGCGGCTACCAAGGCCGACATCGACTACATCCTGGGCACCGTCAACACCGTGCTGGCCACGCCGTTGAGCCACGCCGATATCGACGGGGTGTACGCCGGTTTGCGACCGCTGCTGGCGGGGGAAAGCGAGGACACGTCCACGTTGTCGCGTGAGCACGCCGTTGCGGTGCCCGCTCCCGGCCTGGTCGCCATCGCCGGCGGCAAGTACACCACGTACCGGGTGATGGCTGCCGATGCGATCGACGCTGCGTCGCAATACATTCCGGCTCGAGTCGCGCGGTCGATCACCGAGAAAGTGCCGCTGCTGGGCGCCGACGGCTACTTCGCGCTGATCAACCAGACCGAGCACGTCGGTGCACTGGAAGGACTCCATCCATACCGGGTGCGTCATCTGCTGGACCGTTACGGGTCGCTGCTCAACGAGGTACTTGCGCTGGCAGCCGACCATCGCGACCTGCTCAGCCCGATCAGCGCGGCACCGGGCTACCTGAAGGTCGAAGCTGCCTATGCCGCCACAGCCGAGGGCGCGTTGCATTTGGAGGACATCTTGGCCCGCCGGACGCGGATCGCCATCGAATACTCACACCGGGGTGTCGACTGCGCGCGTGAGGTAGCCGACGTCGTCGCGCCGCTGTTGGGCTGGACCACCGCCGACGTAGACCGTGAGGTCAAGACGTACACGGCGCGGGTGGAGGCCGAGGTGTTATCGCAGGCCCAGCCCGACGATGCATCGGCGGATGCGCTGCGGGCCAGTGCTCCCGAGGCCCGCGCGGAGATCCTCGAGCCGGTGCCCTTAAATTGAGCCGACCGTGAGGCAGCTGCCGCTCCCGCCACGCGACGGATTGGGACCGGCGCGACTGCGGGTGCGCGGCGGACCGCTCGGCGACGAGTTGCTAAGCCGGTTCGGGCCGGCGGTTGCCGCCAAGGCGATCGCCGGCGAGGTCGTCGACCAGCACGGTGCGGCGCTCGATCCCGCCACCGTGCTGCCGGCTGGTGCCAGCGTCTACTTCTACCGCGACCTGCGCGACGAGGTACCGGTGCCGTTCGACATCCCCGTGCTGCATCAGGACGACGGCATCGTGGTTGTCGACAAGCCGCACTTCCTGGCCACCATGCCGCGCGGGCGTCACGTCGCGCAGACCGCGCTGGTGCGGCTGCGACGGGAACTGGGATTACCCGAGCTGAGTCCGGCCCATCGGCTGGACCGGCTGACCGCCGGTGTGCTGCTGTTCACCGCCCGGCGCGAGCTTCGTGGTGCCTATCAGACGATGTTCGCCCGTGGCGCGGTGCACAAGACGTATTCGGCGAGGGCCGCGGTCAACCCCGACCTGGCGTTGCCGCGAGTAGTGCGCAGCCGGATCATCAAGCGCCGCGGTCATTTACAAGCCATCGAAGAATCCGGCGAGCCCAACGCCGAGACGCTGGTGGAGTTGATGTCGCCGGATGGCCGGTACCGACTGACGCCGCGCACCGGGCGCACCCACCAGCTGCGGGTACAGATGACTTCGCTCGGGATACCGATCTACGGAGACCCGTTGTATCCCAAGGTGATCGACGTGTCTGACGACGACTTCAGCCAACCGCTGCAGTTGCTGGCGCAGGCCATCGAATTCGATGACCCGTTGACCGGATCTCGGCGCAGCTTCGTCAGCTCGCGACGCCTAGACCCCGCGGACTAGCAGCGCTCGGCGCCGCGACGCATCCGCGGCAGGTCTTGATCAACCCATCCGGCCAGGTCGGGCGTGGCCGGATTTCCGCCCGCCCAGACGGGCCGCACCGCCCGCGTGAGAGGCGCGCCCTGAACCGCAGCGCGCAATGTCTCCCAGGCGCGCGCCGTCAAGGCGCCGGCATTGAGGGAGCGGATGGTCGTCAGATTGCTGAGGTTGACGTGGTTCTGCAGTGTTAGCACCCTGGTGCCCTTCAGTAATCCGGCGAGGTCGTTCATCGTATTCTGCGACGTCGTCGGTGTATTCCTCCGCGACTAGCACGAAGACCCTGCCGTGTCGGTGATCGGGGTCACAGGCCAGTCAGCAATGACCAACCGCCCATCGGGAACTTCTATTCCACGGTACGTGCTTCGGGACGTTCCCGCCCGGTGGGCAGCATGCCGTGTCGCAAGTTCGGACGGCGTTGGCGCAGCGTCTATAAGCGGAACGCCGCCGTCGTGCACCGCTTTATACCCACATCGTGCGCGGCCGGCACCGCGGTGGTGTTCTACCAGGTGGACGACGGCGGACACACCTGGCCCGGCGGGCCCCAGTACCTACCCAAGGCCATCGGGCAGTTCCTCACCACGCACGCTCGCTAACGCGAGCGAAACCCGGCCGCCGTCGGGACGTAAACAGTCGGGAAACCGCGGCTGAAATCGCGAATCCGCTGATGCCCTGGGACGATTGCGCAGGGGCGAACCTTGTTACCATGCCTCATGGTTGCGGGGATAACAGCAGTGTGTCGGGCTGCGGCTAGTCGGCGTCGATCACCACATCGTTCCGTTTGAAGGAATTGGATTGAAGGTCAAGAGATTTGGCGCCGCGCTCATTGTCCTTGCCACTGGTGCGGCGATCTTGTCGGCATGTGGTAGCAACAACGGTACGGGAGGAAGTGCCACCACAGGCACGTCACCGGCGAAGGTGGCCTGCGGTGGCGAGCCGACTCTGAAGGCCAGTGGTTCCACGGCCCAGGAAAACGCAATGAGCCGTTTCATCAACGCTTTCGAACAAACCTGCCACGGCCAGTCGGTGAACTACACGGCCAATGGTTCCGGCGCTGGGATCGGCGAATTCATCGGCGGCCAAACCGATTTCGGTGGCTCGGACTCTCCCCTGAATAGGGGCGAGTATGCCAAGGCGGACCAGCGGTGCGGCTCGCCAACGTGGAATCTGCCGATAGTGTTTGGCCCCATCGCCGTCGCCTACAACGTCAACGGCCTGACTTCGTTGAACCTCAACGGTCCGGTTACGGCCCAGATTTTCAACGGCCAGATCACCATGTGGAACGATGCTGCGATCGGGCTATTGAACTTAGGCGTCAAGCTGCCCGCTGAGCCGATTCGCGTCGTATTCCGTAGTGACGACTCCGGGACCACGGACAATTTCCAGAAGTATCTTGATACCGCTTCCGCTGGCACGTGGGGTTTTGCTGCCGGTAAGAAGTTCAACGGCGGTGTCGGCGAGGGCGCCCGCGGCAACGACGGCGCCGCCGCGGCCGTCAAAAGCACCGAAGGGTCGATCAGCTATATCGAATGGTCGTTCGCCCAGGCGCAACAGCTGAACATGGCAAAGGTCGTCACAACAGCCGGTCCGGAACCGGTGGCGATCAGCCCCGAGTCGGTGGGAAAGACGATTTCTTCTGCCTGGTTCATCAGGAAGGACAACGACCTGGCCTTGGACACGATCTCGTTTTATCGGCCGAACCAGACCGGGGCCTACCCGATCGTGCTGGCGACGTATGAGATTGTGTGTTCGAAATACCATGACTCGCAGGTCGGTGCGGCCGTGAAGGCTTTCCTGCAAAGCGCGCTCGGCGCCGGCCAGAATGATCTACCGGCCCACGGATACATTCCCATTCCGGACCAGTTCAAGTCCCGATTGTTGACCGCGGTTAACGCAATCTCTTAAATCCAGGGCTTTCCGACGCTGAAAGTTCGGGGGCTTTTTTCACCCCCGTCAACCTCATGTTCCAAAAGTTTTCCCACGATGGTCAAAGTTTGGAGTCATGGAGTTCATCACGTTGCCTCCCGAGGTCACCTCTGCGCTGATTCACTCGGGACCCGGTGCGGAATCCCTGATCGAGGCGTCCGGGGCGTGGCAACAGCTCGGCGCCAACCTCGAAGACTCCGCTGAGAACTACGTCGCTGCGCTGTCGTCACTGAGTGGGACGTGGCATGGTCCGTCCTCAGCGGCGATGGCCCAGGCTGTCGAGCCCTACCTGGCCTGGCTGCAAACCACCGCGCAGCAGGTGCAGGAGACAGCGTCGTCAGCGCAGGCCGCGGCAGCGGCATTCAACTCCGTCCGCGCAGCGGTGGTTCCCACCGCACAGGTCGCCGCCAACAGGATGCAGCTGGCGCAGTTACTGGCCACCGACCGGTTCGGAAGCAACCTTCCGGCTATCGCCGAAACCGAAGCCCAGTACCAAAGCATGTGGGCGAACAACTCGGCGGCGATGAGTCGCTATCAGGCCGCCTCGGCACAGGCCACCACGCTGCCGCAGTTCTCCTCGCCCACCACGGTGACCAATTCGGCAGGGGCCACTGCAGTGTCCGCCGCCAGCACGGGAGCGGCCACTACGGGGGCCACTTCGGCGCAATCACTCTTGGATGACTGGAACGCCCTCATCGCGGCGCTTTTTAGCGGTGACTTTGCCACCGTCGGGGGCGTCAACATACCCGGCATAGGGAACAACTCCGTTGCCACCCTAGGGCTCAACGCCAACTATTTGAACACCATCTTCTCGTCCGGATTTCCGGTCAACCTGCTGAGCTATCTGGCGCAGAACCAATCGGCCCAAGCCCTGTCGGGTGTGAACAACGCAATTGGCCAGGGTGTGTCGGAGGGTGAGTCGGCGCTCGGAGGAGGACTCGGCGGGGGAGCAGCGGGTGCGTTAGGTGGGGGAGGGTTGGGTGGCCTAGGGCTGCTGGGCCCGGGTGCGTTGGGTGCCGCTGGACTGGGCCAAGCGTCCACGACGGCGGCGACGGGTATTGGAGTGTCGATCGGCAAGCTGACGGCGCCGCCCGCCGTCGTCGGACTGTTGCCGGGTTCGCAAGTGCCGGTTCAACTTGCCTCGGCCGCAACGCCGCTTTCTGCGGGTGAATCCGGGCTGCCCATGCTGCCGCCGATCATGCCGCCGCCGATTTCGCCGGCAGGCAGTGGGTGGCGCAAACGCAAGCAGCAGAAGTATGAAGACATTGCCATCGGCGCCGAGCTCAAAGGGAAGGTGATGCGGCCACCCCCGTCGGCGGGCTAACCGATTACGGCGACAGCCCTAGTTGTCGGCGGGGCGCGGCGGGGTGCCGTGCAGGTAACCGAGGCCGTTCTGGATTCCTTGGTCCAGCTGGTCCGGAGCAGGAGCCTTGCCGTCCGGGACCGAGACTGGTGGCTTGCAGCTGCATCCGAGGGTGCCGAACGGGCTTGGGTCGGCGCTCGCTGGTGTTGCTGTCCCCGCGGCTGCACAGAACGCGATCGCGGCGCCGAACAATACTTTCCTGATCAACAATGGGTCTCCGTAAGAGTTAGGTACCCGAGTGTACGAGCGCCGTTAGGACCCTGCATGCCGCGGGCAGAACGCAGCGATGCTGACGCCGACAAAAAACCCTGCGTGGTAGCCGTCCAAACTGCTCTGCTGCATCACGTCATTCGCGACGTCGCTCGAGGCTCTACCGCCATCGAGTTCATCGCACACCTCGTGAGCAGCGATGATTGCGGCCTGCGTGGACGCGAAGGTAATGCCCCGAGAATTCAGCGCGTTCACGAAATTGCCGTCAACGGCGTCAGCATGCGCGGTCGGGGCCGCGACCCCCACGAGGCTAACCAGCGCGACCGACAGGACAACGCCGGCCAATAGCGATCGCACACGGCGAAGCGAGCACACTTGGGTGGTCGTCATTCCTGAACCTCTCCGCTGAGCGAAGCGCGAGTGTTGGAGACGGCAAATCAAGCCGCTGACATAGCGATCATTGCATGCCACGACCAGGCTGGCTGAACCGTCGTGATCGTTAACCAAACGGACATACCCTGGGCGTGCAGCGTTGGCAGGCCCGGCACCGCTACGCCACCCAATTCGTCAGTGTCGTCGTCACCCCGGGGAACGAGCGTCGCGCAGGACTGCATCGATCCAGTTACTCGACACGTGGCTAAGAACTACTTGACATGTGACCAAGAGCACTCTAGGTTGCCGATAACTGAGAAAATCTCAGGCTATTTTCAGTTGGGGAGTAGGTTGCCATGTCTAGTCGATCCGGAGGACGGCATCGTCGGCAATGCGGTTCCCACGATCTTGGACGCAGTGATCTCGATGGTTTCGGTACGGCGGTGCTGGCGGTGCCAGCATCGACCGCAGCGGTCCTGGCTCGAACGACGCCGTCGGCAACTCGAGTGCGCACAGCAAAGTCGACACACCAGCGACGGCTAGCGATGGGCGCCAGCGCGCTCACTGCCGGCACCGCCATCGCGGGCGCCACCCTGTTGGCTGTCGCGCCGGTGGGACCATCGCTTCCCTATCTCGCGTCGCGGGAAGTCGCGCTGGCCACGACGGCCGATCCCGTGACGATCGTCACCGACCTGCAGAAACTGTTGGACGACCTAGGGCTGGGCAGCACCCAAGTTCCCAACCTGCTAACCCAGCTCGGGATCGGCAACACGACCCTGGGCACTCTACTGACCGACTTTGGGCTGACCGGCAACACATCGACGCTGGGCGATCTGCTGTCCACCTTGGGCGTGACTGGCACGACGCCGCTGAGCACTTTGCTGTCTGATTTGGGCTTGAGCGACACCACGACGCTGAGCACTCTGCTGACCACCTTGGGGTTGCCTGGCACGACGCCGCTGAGCACTCTGTTGTCCGATGCCGGGCTGAGCCAGACGACGACCCTCGGCACTTTGCTGCCCGCCCTCGGGCTAAGTGACTCAACGCAGTTGGGCACTTTGTTGTCCGCTCTGGGGCTCAATGGCACCACGACATTTGACCAGCTACTGGCCGACGTTGGGCTCAACGGCAGCACGACAACGCTAAGCACGCTGCTGAGCGGTCTGGGCCTGAGCGACAGCACGTCACTGGACCAGCTGCTGTCCGATATCGGGCTGTCCGGGGGCACAACGCAGTTGAGCTCTCTGCTGTCCATTTTCGGGCTAACTGACAGCACGCCGCTGAGCTCGCTGTTGTCCGATTTCGGGCTGAGCGGCACGACGACGGTGGGCGCTCTGCTGAGCGATGTGGGGCTGAGCGGCAGCACGGAGCTGAGCACTCTGGGGGTGACCCAAAGCATGCTGGGCACCCTGGCGTTGTTGGCCGGGATAACCCCCAGCAGCACTATCAGCCAGCTGCTCGGCTTTGACCAGCTGAGCATTAACTCGCCGCTGAGCGATCTGTTGCCCGTTTTGAACTTGGGCCCAACTTCGACGCTCGGCGATGTGCTGGGCAACTTGAACCTCAGCGACACCACGACGCTGGACACGCTGCTGACCGACCTTGGCGTGCCCGGCACGACGACGCTGAACACTGTGCTGTCTGATTTCGGCTTGAGTAACACCACGACGCTGGACACGCTGCTGACCGACCTTGGCCTGCCTGGCAGCACGCCGTTGAGCACGCTGTTGACCGATGTGGGGCTGACCGACACGACGCCGTTGAGCACGCTGTTGACCGATGTGGGGCTGAGCGACACGACGCCGTTGAGCACGCTGTTGACCGATGTGGGGCTGAGCGACACGACACCGTTGAGCACGCTGTTGACCGATGTGGGGCTGAGCGACACGACGC
>NZ_JBAPPI010000572.1:0-3850 GCF_049280035.1 Mycobacterium sp.
GGCCACGGTTGTGTACCGGGCGTGGGTTGCGGCGGCTGGCCGTGATCGGGCAGCACGGCTGAGCTATTCACGAGTTCCTGCCGCGAACTGCTGGCCGCGGGTTGCCCGACGGGTTTAAGGTTCTCCGCAACTCGACTGCTAAGGGGAGCTCACGTGGCCAAGCTCAGATTTGGGTATTTCATCGCCCCGTTTCATCGCGCCGGCACCAACCCGACACTGGCGTTGCGGCGAGATCTCGAATTCGTCGAACACCTCGATGCGCTCGGCTTCGACGAGGCGTGGATTGGCGAGCATCACTCCGCAGGCACCGAGCTCATCGCCTCACCGGAGATCTTCATCGCCGCCGCCGCGGAACGGACCAAGTGGATCAAGCTCTGCACGGGTGTCATCTCGCTCGCCTACCACAACCCGCTCTGGGTCGCCGACCGGTTGATGATGCTGGATCACCTCACCCACGGCCGCATCATCGGCGGCGTGGGGCCGGGGTCGCTGCCCAGCGACTCGTCGATGATCGGGCTGACCCCGACCGACACCCGTGAGCTGTTGGAAACCAACCTCGACATCGTCGTTCGGCTGCTAGCGGGCGAGACGGTCAGCGCGAAAACCGCCACGCATCAACTGTTCGACGCCAAGTTGCAACTCTCTCCGTACTCCGACGGCGGTGTCCCGCTGGCGGTGGCCGCGGTCGCCTCGCCGACGGGTGCGCGGTTGGCCGGCAAGCACGGCATCGGCTTGCTGTCCATCGGGGCGACGCTGACTATCGAGGGCTTCAACGCGTTGCAGTATCACTGGGACATCGTCGAAGAGCGCGCGGCGGCATTCGGCACCCAAGTCGATCGCAAGAATTGGAGCCTGGTCGGACCGTTCCACGTCGCCGAAACCGAAAAGCAAGCCCGCGAGGACGTGAAATTCGGGCTCGAGTCATGGTTCCGGTACTTCCAGAAGGTGGCCGCGTTCCCACAGATGACGATGCCGGGCGAGCAGATCGACGAGATGATCGACGTCATCAACGACAACGGCGCGGGCGTGATCGGCACACCCGAGCGGGCGCGGGAACAGGTGCAGCGGATGTGGGATCAATCCGGCGGGTTCGGCTGCATGCTGCAGATGGGTCACGAGTGGGCCAATCCGGCGGCGACCAAACGGTCAGCCGAATTGTTCGCCGCCGAAGTCATGCCGCATTTCCAGGGTCAGGCGCAGCCGACGCTGGACGCTGCGGCGCGCGCCAGCGAGGCGCGGGAAGGTCTCGCGGAGTCGCAGAACCAGGCCGTCGCGCACATGACCAAGAAGTATCAGGACGAAATCAGCTCGAAATAACCGACTTTGGGCCTTAGAAGGTCGTGGCGCCGAACCATTGCGCAAGCACACAACGAAGCTCGTCAACTCCTGGCCTCGGCGCCGACGACGCCCACGCCACATAACCATCCGGACGGACAAGCAACGCCGTGGCCGAGGCGTCACCGACCGGGCGTCCCGCGGCGAGGGTGATCCTGTCTGCGATACCGGCCGCGGCGGTCGCGACCACAGCGCCGTCGGTGAGGTCAATGAGCAGTGGCCGCCCGTCGCGGGCGAGCTCGGCTACCCGTCGCGTTCCGTCAGCACTAGCGACCGCGAAATCAGGCACCCAACGCCCGGCCAGCGGATGCGCGTCATCGCCCACCGCATACCGATTGTCGTTGCCGGACACCAGATCACTGAGGCGGTGGACGGTATCGGGATTCGTCAGCAGCTCGGAGAAGAGCTCTCGCAGGGCAGTGACTTCGGTTCCTGGCCTGGTCAGAGCTAACTGGGCGCGGCTGTGCATGATCACCCGCTCTGCAGCCGGCCGGCGTTCGGCCTGATAGGTGTCGAGTAGCGCGGGGTCGGCGCGACCGGCAAGGACGGCAGCCAGCTTCCAGCCGAGGTTCACCGCGTCCTGCAGACCCAGATTCAGTCCAGGGCCGCCAAGGGGGGAGTGGACGTGCGCGGCGTCGCCGACCAGGATCACCCGGCCTGATTTGTATCGCGATGCGATCCTCGAGTTGATGCCGTAGAAGCGACGCAGATCCAATGGGGTGTCGGGCGTTATCGGCCGCAGTGGTACGTCAGCGCCGAGCACGCGTTTCACGCTGGCCTCGATCTCGGCCAGGCTCACCGGCGTTTCGTCGTCATAGTCGTCGATGCGGTCTTCGCGAGCCGCTCTCTCCAGTTCGAGGGTGATTACCACCGCCCGGCCGCCCATCCGACGGCATGCGAAGACGCCGTGTTCGGCGCGATAGAACGGCGTGAGCGGGACTCGGCCCCACCCGGGCACGTTGAGCGCCCCGCTGACCGGGTCAACCCAGTCGTCCGGCGGCACCAGCCCGAACGCCATCCGGGCGACCGCGTCATGCGAGGTCATTCCGGGGAAATCGATGCCCGCGAGCTTGCGCGTCTGGCTGCTGCCGCCGTCGGCGCCGACCAGGTACTTCGCGGCTAGACACCCCAGGTTCGTAGTTGTCAAGCGGCCTGAGTGTCGGGGTGGATTTGACGGTGCGCCCAGGCTTTGTGTTCATCGTATTGGGTTCGGTGGCGTAGGCAGCCGTGCAGGACGCCGACGAGCCGGTTGCCGAGGGCTCGTAGTGCTTGGTGGTGGAAGTCTCCGGCAGTGCGGCGCGCGTCGTAGTAGGTGCGGGCGCCAGGGCTGGCGTTCAGCGCGCAGAACGCCCATTGGTCGATTGCGTCGTAGAGCCGGCGGTTGCGGACGTGGCGGGCCAGCACGGCGCGTTTCTTGCCCGACGCGACAGTCAGCGGTGAGGTTCCGGCGTAGTTTTTGCGACACTTGGCGGTGGTGAACCGGTTCGGGTCATCCCCGAACTCACCGAGCACCCGGGCGCCGAGGATGACACCAAGTCCTGGCAGGGAGCGGTAGATGTCGGCGTCCGGGTGTGTCTCAAAATGCGTCGCCAACTCGGTCTCGAGGTCGCTGATCTGGCGGTTCAGTTCGGCGATGATGCCGACCATGGCACGAGTGCCGGCTGCGAACGCAGCAGTGACGGCGGCTGGGGCGGCGAGCTGTTCGGCTCGTAGAGCGGTTTGGATGTCGTGAGCACGGACGTCGAGGTTGCGTTGTCGCCCAGCGGCTTTGAGCGCAGACCGGATCTTCGACAAACTCAGGCCGGCAGCTTGGGTCGGGCTGGGTGCGCGGCCTAAGATCGCTAGCGCGTCTCGGTCGTGCAGATCATCGAAGGCCTCCAGAGCGCCCGGGTAATACTCACGCAGCGCCGAGCGCAGCGCATTGGTGTGCTGGACGCGGGTCCAGATCAAATTCTGATGTGCCCGAGCCAAGATCTTGACCGCCTCCACATCAGCGGAGTCACCGGCGACTCGGCGGTGATTGTGTCGATCGGTACGCACCAGATCGGCTAAGAGTTTGGCGTCCCCGGCATCGGACTTGGCCCCTGATACGTGGTGACGGTCGCGGTAGCGGGCGGCTGCCAGCGGATTAATCGCATACACCTGGTAGCCGGCCGCAACGAGCGCCTCGACCCATAACCCACGGTCGGTTTCAATCCCGATCACGACCTGCTCTGGTTCTTCGGCGTGACGGGCTAAGAGTTGATGGAACTCGCCGATCCCGGCAAGTCCCTCGGGTAATCGACGTGAAGCCAGCCGCGCCCCGGTGTCATCCATCAGATGAACGTCGTGGTGATCCTCCGCCCAATCGTCACCGACAAAAATCATCAGCACCTCCTTGGTCATCAAACATGTTCGAGCCCAAGGGCACCCGGCGACAAGCTAATGGATAAGTGCTCGGCGGCACGCCACCCCATCAGTGCTACAGGAACCCTCACCACCGGCCGGGGCGTGATCTAGCCTTAGAAGTCGACCA
>NZ_JBAPPI010000573.1:0-1930 GCF_049280035.1 Mycobacterium sp.
GCGTAGGACGCCAGGTGGCTACCCCGAAACATCGGCATGAGAAGTCGGCGCTGCTCCAGATGCGCGTCGTCGTTGAGCAACAGCAGTGAGTTTGCGCCAACCACGGGCAGCAGGATGCGACTTCCCAGTCCGGCCCGCAGCAGCTCTGGGGGCCCAGTGAAGATCTCTTTCACCGCATCCGGATGGGAGACCATCACCAAGGGGCCCTCACGGGCCAGCCTCAACGTGAAAATGTCACCGTAGCGAGCCGCGCAACGTTCCATGAACTCCCACGGGCGGATCATCCAGGCAGCCGTCTGGACGGCGAGCGGAACTCGGGGACCAGGCGGCAGAACATCGAGGGTCAATCGGTGACCTCCGACTGGAAGCTGTGGGACTTATGCGGTGGTCGAAGTACGTAGCCTTCGATTCGACATGCGCTGCACATTACACGTAGCAAAGTCGAATTATTGACGAATTATTCGGCAACCAGGTCAAATACCAACTCCGACAGAAACCTCTCGCTGAAAAGTCATTGAACCCCGCGTCCCAGCCGATGGCGTGTTCGCGGTACCTCCGTGAACCCCGGGGTTTGAGACCGAGGGATTCGCCGTTCTGCAACTGATAGCCCCAACGGCCGCCAGGTCGCAGGCCCCTTGCCGATGCTATAGCTTATAAGCGCACGCGGGGCGATTCTCGATCGGCCGGTCGATCAGACCTTGCTCGGCGGCTTTCTGGAAAACCAGGTCGAACGGTTGGGTCAGGTCTTCGGGAAACGCTCGGGCAACAAGAAGTCCATCAGGTAGCCAATGTTGCTTGGATCTGCACTGCTTTCGTAGGACACTGCTCTCCTTAGCTGGTGCTGACCGGTAGGCGTGCCCACCCGCGCACGCTTGCGGTGTGCGCTCGTTCGGCGTTGGCGTAGTCGACTTCCCAGTCCGGCCAGCGTTTGAGGACCTCTTCGAAGGCCACCCGAGCTTCCAAACGGGCCAGCGCCGAGCCGAGGCAGAAATGCAGTCCTTGCCCGAAGCTAAGGTGACTGCCGCGACGGTGGATGTCGAACCGGTCCGGATCGGGGAAATGATGTTCGTCTCGGTTGGCAGAAGCGTTGAGCAGCAACATGAACGACCCTTCCGGTACGACGCGGCCGTAGTGCTCGGCATCCTGGGCGACGTAGCGGGCCTGCACCGGCGACGGCGGCTCATAGCGCAGTGACTCTTCCACCGCGTCCGGGATCAGGGACGGGTCGGCGGCGAGCTCGCGGCGTTGATCCGGGTGATCCGAGAGCAGCTGTCCCATGAATCCGATGAGCCGAGCGGTGGTCTCGTTACCGGCGCCGGCGATCATCGCGGTATAGGACAGCACCTCGGTGCGGGAAAGCAGCCGCCGCGTCCCGTCGGGTTCCTCGATCTCGGCGGCCAGGAGCTCGGTCATCAGGTCATCGGAGGGATGCTCGGCCCGCCAGTCGATGAACTCGGCGAACATCACGATGGTTCCTTCAAATATCTTCTGACTGACTTCGCCGGGCTGGCGCCCCTTGGCGACGTCGATAAAGGCGGCGTTGCGATCTCGAATGCTCATCTGCTGCTCTTCGGGTATGCCAAGGAGATAGCCGATTGTCCGCATCGGCATCATCGCCCCGAGATCCGCGATGAAATCCAAACCGCCAGAACCAATTAGCGGATCCAACTCTTTGATGCAGAATTCGCGAACTAGCGACTCCACCGCAAGCATCCGCCGGGGAGTGAAGACCCGCGACAGCAGGCGACGGTGCAGATCGTGCAGCGGGGGATCCTCGAAAAGCAGAATGCCCGGCGGCACCTCGATGTTGTTGAACAGGATGTCGGCGGTGGTGCCGCGGCCGGACCGGTAGGTCTGCCAATTGGGCAACTCGCGTGCCACGTCCTCGTACCGGCTCAGAGCGTAGAAGTTGTACTTTTCGTTGTAGTAC
>NZ_JBAPPI010000574.1:0-5595 GCF_049280035.1 Mycobacterium sp.
AGGCCTCAAGCCGCTAGGCCCGGTATTGCTTGGAGGACAACGCCGTGGCGGGATTCGCACGGACCTCGTCCTTGACCGGTTGATCGTGGCTGCGCCCCGATCATGAGAACAGCGTCGTCCGTCCCCCTTGACCGGGTAAGCTTCCTTCGGATGTGTTCCCAGCCAGATGAGGAAGGGCGAACGTTGCTCGTCGCGGTAGCAGTTCTGACCATCATGAGCATCGCGGCATTAATCGCCGCGATCACTGTCGGCAGCGGCGTCATCGCCTACGCGTGTGTTGGCATGTGCGTGGCAGGTCTGCTCTTGCTGCTTATCGATGGGGTACGCCGGAAGCAGGGTCGCGCTTCTACCGAACGCAGCCGCACGGCAGGTGACCAATTATTCGGTGAGACAGCAGCTAGCAGGGACCTGATACGAGAAAACTCAGTGGCTAGTCAGGACATGGAGAGATTTATTCTTCCGTCCCAAGACCGGGGCCGATTTTGACCACATTGTGGGCATGTGCCACTGAACACGACGTCAGCTGCAGTGGATTAGTAATCCACAGCAACGGCAAGGTCTACACGGAATCGGCGATCCAATCGGGTTCCTGATGCACGAGTCCTAGTGCCTGACATCACGCTTGGTGCTTGACGAAACTGGCCAATTGTGTACGCAAGCGGATCGACCTCGGTGCTTAGCTCAAGTGCGGCACAGCGCCGTAGCCACATATTGGCGATTCCGCCGCCGACAGCTCGGTACGCGCGAGCGGTGTCGCGCCCTGGCTGCGACAGCAGCGCGCGGATGGCGGCCAGCCCTGGTAGAACGGCTGGGTGTGATCGTTGCTCACCGGGCGGGCGAGGGTAGGGTAAACAGGCAGCGAGGGCACCCACAATGAGAAGGTTTCGACGCGATTCCGCTTCAGACATCGTGGCCGAGCTTGAGGCAGAGGGCTACCACGATGCTGAGCCTGTTGGGCGCGGCGGCTTCGGCGTCGTCTATCGCTGTAGGCAACCGTCACTCGATCGAGTCGTCGCGGTGAAGGTGCTCAGTTTCGATCAGGACGAGGTTGACCTCGAATCCTTTGATCGCGAGCAGCGGGCGATGGGACGGGTCTCCGGGCACCCGAACATCGTGCCTGTGCTCCAGAGCGGCCGAACCTCCACCGGGCGTCCCTACATCGTGATGCCTTACCACCGTCGGGATACGGTGGACTCCTGGATCCGGCGCCGTGGACCGCTCGCCGTCGGTGAGGTGTTGACCATCGGGGTGCGCTTGGCGGGCGCTTTGGAAACCGCTCACCGTGCGGGTGTTCTGCACCGCGACCTCAAGCCCGAAAACGTCCTACTGACTAGTTACGGGGAACCGCAACTTTGCGACTTCGGCGTTGCTCGCATCGCGGGCGGCCGCGAAACCGGGACGACCACCTTGCGCGGATCCCCGTCCTACACCGCGCCGGAGCTCTTCGAGGGGGCCTCCCCCTCGGTAGCCTCGGACGTTTATGGCCTGGCAGCCACGGTTTTCGCACTGGTTAGCGGCTCCCCGCCATTCCCGTTTCGAACGGGCGATGATCCCCTTGCGTTTGCTCGTGGCGTGATCGCGGGTCCGGTCCCCGATCTGCGCGCCAAATGCGTCCCGGACCCGGTCTGTTCGGCATTAGAGCTCGGGTTGAGTACCGATCCGGCACGGCGTCCGAGTTCTGCGGCAGCGTTCGGTGAGGTGCTGCGAGCAGCTGGCGCCCGTATGGGGCTCAGCATCGCCGAGGTTCCGCTGGAGTTACCGGCACCGGCGGCCGACGCCGAAGAATCGTCGCCTGAGGCTGGCACCCTCGAGTCAGGATCGATTGGGCGTTCGGCGTCTCTCGGATTGCGGTCGGATGGGTTGGGGTCGATGCCGCCAGCGCAGAACCCGCCGAGCGCTCCGACACGATTCCGGCCGCCGACATCCAATCGCCCGACGGTGCCAAGGCAACGAATCCTCGACCGGCTCGGGTCGGGGGGAAGACCAAAGCTGCTGCTGATTCACGCGCCCGCCGGCTACGGCAAAAGCACGCTGGCCGCGCAGTGGGCCGAAACCCTCACCCGGCAGGGGCTGAAGACCGCATGGTTGGCGATCGATAGCGACGACAACAACACGGTCTGGTTTCTCGCTCACCTGATTGAGGCGATTCGGCGCGCCATGCCAGACCTCGCCGACACATTACAACAAGAATTCGAAGGCCGTTTGCAAAATACGCAACAATACGTCTTTAACGCCTTGATCGATCGCCTGGATTCCGACGAACAATCCCTTGCGCTGGTCATCGACGACTGGCATCGCATAGACAATTCTGAAACAATAGGTGCTCTTGCCTATCTGCTTGAGAATAATGGCCATGACCTACATGTGGTTGTCGCAAGCCGCACCCGCACCGGACTCCCGCTGTCCACGCTCCGGGTCCAGGGGGAGCTGGTAGAAATCGACGCTTCACTGCTCAAGTTCGATACGGCCGAATCCCAGGCGCTGCTGGTCGACCAGTGGGGCCTGGCCCTCACCCCAGCCAATGTGGCCCAACTCGAGGAATCCACCGACGGGTGGGCCGCCGGGTTGCAACTGGCCTCGTTATCGCTTCGTGACAGCGGCGGTGCGGCCGCACTCATCGAGCATCTGTCGGGACAGAACGAAGCAATAGGCGACTATTTGGCGTCCAACGTCCTGGACAGGCTTGAACCGGATCTCCTGGATTTCCTGTTGTCGACCTGTTTCACCAAACAGATCTGCAGCGGATTGGCGACCGCGCTCACCGATAATCGGCGCAGCCAAAGCGTCCTGGAAGAGATCGAAAAACGTGGTCTCTTTCTGCGCAGGACCGACGCCAAAGGATCGTGGTTCCAATACCACCACCTGTTCGCCGACTACCTGCTGCACCGCCTCGAGCGCGACGCAGAAGAGCGCATACCAGAGCTACACCGCAGGGCCGCGCAGTGGTATTTGAAACAGCAGATGTTCAACCAGGCCGTCGACCACCTGATCCTGGCGGGGGACGCACGGCAGGCAGCCGATGTCGTCGAGCAGGCGGGCCCGGATCTGCACGAACAGAACCAGATGCATACATTGATCGGGCTAGCGGCCAAGCTGCCGGCGCAACTCGCCGATGCACGCCCCAGGCTGCAGGTGGATCTCGCCTGGGCAAACGTCCCACTGAACCGCTTGGCGGCGACCGAGGACGCGATACGGCTGGCTGAGCTCGGCATCGACTCGATTCCGGCTAACCAAGCTGGCGACCTCCGCGCCGAAATAGACCTAATTCACGCAGTAATCGCTGCTTTCCAGGACGGCATCGACGCCTCCGCCGATGCCGCCGTTCAGGCTTGTGTCGACCGGGCGGATTCGCTTCGCCCCTGGATTCTCTGCCGGGCGGCCGACGTCGGGTCATTTCGTGCGAATCGGGTGTTCGACTTCGACGAGGCGCGGCGCTGGCAGAAGTGGGCACATCCATACCATCAGCGGACCTCCGGGCCGCTGAGCGTTTCCTACGGATACTGTCTTGCGGCGATCGCCGCCAACGAGCAGCTCGACGTCGCCGACGCCGAAGCCCACCTGCGACACGCCATCCGCATCGCGCTGCTGCCCTCCGGACGCCCAACCTATATCGCAAAGCTGGCCGGATGCTTGTTGGGCGAGCTGCTCTACGAGCGTGGTCAACTCGACGAAGCGGAGGCATTGCTCGACGACGCCTACGAACTCGGCGCCGAGGGCGGACTGGTCGATTTCATGCTGGCGGCATTCGGGACCGGGGCGCGGCTGAAATTGGCCCGCGGTGACAAGGCTGCTGCCGATCGCCGGCTGGCCGAAGGTCTGGAGATCGCGAGAGAGCTGCAACTGCGGCGGCTCGAGGCCCGCCTGGTGTATGAACAGGTCCGGATTGCCGCGCTGTCGACCGAAGAGATCGATGAGTCGCCGGCTCACCGAGTCATGGGTCACGGTGCACAGAGACTTGACGGAATCGGCGACGTTATAGCCGAATTCAGGGAGGACGCGCAAATCCGACTCCTCCTCAACGAGGGACAGCCGTCGGCGCTCACTGCGGCCTCCGATCGAGCGCGCGCCCGCGTTGATCACGTTGATCAACGCAAGCGTCCGCGGGCACACCTTCAGGCCACGCTCCAATTGGCGTTCTGCCTGGCGGTGGCCAGCCACACCGACGAAGCGCAGCGCGTCCTAGCGCCAGCCTTGAGAACCTGCGCCGCGCTTGGACTTAACCGATTGCTCATCGACCAGGGGCCGCAGATGCTCCGCCTCGCGAAGGACACCATGGTAGCGGGCGAGTTCAGTTCAGCCGATCCGACAACACAAAGTGTTCGGGATTTCGTGTTGAATTTGGCTGAGACGTCAACCGTTTAGACCGCCTGCACCTCCCCCGGATAGGGATATCCCGGGCCCACATGGGGGGTTTGTTACCGCACGTGCAGCCATTCCGTCGCGTCAAGTGAATGATGAAAGTATCTGAATCAACTCGGTCTGGTCTGACGGCGCTACAAACTTCTCACGATATTGCTGCTGATCATGTTGATGATGTCGGTTGTGCTGCTCATCTGGGCGAAGCGGAAGGGTTGGTGGTGATAGCGGCGGTGCCGTCACCCGCGTCCACAACCCCGGCCTGGCCTCAGGACACTTGGCGCTCGATTACGATGACGCACAACGTATCTGCACTACCCGGAACTAGGGCGAAAGAAGCGAACCAAGGCCCGAGGATGCGGCCAAATGTTTCGACTCATGTTGGGTTGGTGCTCAATTCGCCAGTCCGAGCGTGCTTCTCGAGGAAGCGCTCGCGAGTAACGAGATACACAGGGAATGCCATCGATACACCGATGTAAGACAATGCCACGAAGGTCCAGCCCCATTTGTACCCCAGTCCTATCCGCTTGCTGTCGAACACGACCCACACCATGAACACAAGCCAGGCGATAGCCATGTCGATGCTGAGGAACGCAGCGGTGCCACCGGGCGCCATGGCGTCGCCGAAGAAGGCGATCGGGTTGAGGATGTTTCCACCCGCGGCCATCCACTGAAATGCGTGTGGCCACGTCAACACCAGCGCCATGACGCCGGCAAGGATGAAGAAGGCGTGGCGAATATTGGTGGACGTGGATACGGACATTGACAACCCCTTAGATCGCGTTGGCGTAACGACCGACCGCGTCACCGCGGTTCCGCTACACCGGACTTGCCGGAAACCGGCTGCGTGTGCTTTTTAGCGGAGAGGCGCGGAAGGCCCTCGGCATCGTCGGCTGCTCCCTGGGGCAGGAATGAGGCGGACATCCGTACCAACATCACCGCGAGGCCAATGCTCATCACCGTTGCCGCTGCGATGACTGGTGTCGAGGTGTGCTTGAGATGTACTGCGATGATCGTGGGCCAACCGGCGCCGAAGTTGGCCATGAAAAACGTGCAAGGAAAGAGCACGAAGAGGCCGAGCAGCTGCCACTGACTGGTATGGCGGTCACGCAACACCGATGCCGCGACCGCAAAGCAGATCACTTGGGCAGTTTCGAGCACACCAATCACCAATGGGTACTGGAGGATACGGAACACATGCGAACCCCAGTACGTATAAAGTCCGCCGTTGATTCCGAT
>NZ_JBAPPI010000575.1:0-1528 GCF_049280035.1 Mycobacterium sp.
GACCAGCACGATGCGGTCCGCGGCAAACCCATGGGACAGCACGTAGCGGTAAGCGTCGAGCCCGTCGGATACGGCTTCTTCGATACTGGCCTGGGGCGCCAGCCGGTAACCGACGTTGAGCACCTGCGCCCCGGTCGCCGCGGACAACTTGCTGACGAATCGGCGATGCGAATTCAGGCCGAGAGTCACCAGCGCCGAGCCGTGGAAGTAGACGATGACCCGCTCGGACCCGCGGGCCGCCGGGGCCACCACCCACTCGGCCGGGCAGTGCGGCAGCGCGACCGACGTGATCTCGGTACCAGGCAGCGACGGAATCAGCCGGAACGGCTCATCGATCACGGCGAGGCGGGCTCGCTGCATCGCTTCGGGGCTTAACCGGTTGATGATCAAGCCGATGATCGTCAAGGTCGCCAACACCGGGCGCACGAAAATCGCCGACAGTAGGGCGAGCAGGCTGGACTGCCACGCGGCAGGCCCGAAGTGCGCCGTCGCGGGGCTGTCCCGCCACTCAGGGGAGTTCACGGCACTGAGGGTATCGGGTAGCTGGGCGTCGCCGACTGTGAGCTTCGTGTCGATGCGCGGCAATAGTTGCGTGCGCCACTATCGAACAAGATCAAGTCGGCATGGCATTTCGAATTGGGCGCGTCGACAGTGGCGAGTCCTATCCAATTCGAAAAGTATTCGAGAGGAAGAAATGCGCGCGATAACGAAAAGAACAGCGTCGTTCTCGATCGGAATTGCGGTGTTCGCGCTGGTCGGCGTTGGTTGCCACAAAGAGACCAACTCCAGTCAAACCTCAAGCTCTGCAACATCATCCGCGTCATCCACATCGTCATCGGCTGCCGCGGAGCCGTCAACGACGCCTGCGGCACCGACCTCGACGCAGATCCCTGGCAAAAATGGCACTGAATACACGGTAGAAGGTCCCATCTTTGCGAAGTGGCAATCCCTTGACGAGAAGGCGCGTAAAGACCTGGGCGCCCCGACCGGCAACGAGCAAAAGAATCCGGACGGCGGTGTTTACCAGCAGTTTGACGGCGGCGTGATCATTAACAAGACGCAGGCCTATGTGGTGTGGGGCAAGATCCGCGACAAGTGGAACGAGCTCGGCGGTTCGCAGGGCAAGCTCGGTTACCCGACCAGCGACGAGGTCGACACGCCTGACGGCGCAAAGAAGTCGACGTTCGAGCACGGCACTATCACCTGGAAGCCGGGCGACAACGAGGCCGAGGTCACGATGAGCTGACGCTCCTCACGTTCACCCTCGAAATGTCGGGCAATCCCTGCGATTGCTCGACATTTCTCGTTCGAAGGCGACCGGAGCGATGCCGCAGTTGCGGGACCGTCGTAGCGTGGGTGGTGACTGCAGCGCAAAACCTGCCCCGCACCGTCGGCGAACTGCGTGCCGCCGGGCACCGTGAACGGGGAGTCAAACAAGAAATCCGGGAAAACCTGCTGACCGCGTTGGCCGAGGACCCAGATGCCCGGGAGATCTGGCCGGGAATCCTGGGCTTCGACGACACCGTGC
>NZ_JBAPPI010000576.1:0-1553 GCF_049280035.1 Mycobacterium sp.
GCTCGGAACCGGTCGCGGGATCCGCGTCGGAATCGGTCACTTGCCGCGAACCATTCCGAGCGCAACGCCTTCGTGGCGCTCTGGTAGCTTCCAACCACGCACGGAGAACCACATTATCAGCACTTGCTGTAGGGAATGGAAGCCATCACAATGTCCAGTTCCTTGGTCACATGCCATTGCGGCCATAGCGCACTTGCGGGCCTGCAGGAACGCGCGGCGGGTGGGGCGCTGCTTTCAGCCGCTGACCTTCTCCAAATAAGAGAATTTTCTTATCAGCTATGCCAAGCTATCTTGGTGCGATTCATCGTGGCAGTGGTCGCCGCGCTGATCGGAGTCGGCATGTCGATGCCGCCGCCGGCTGCCGCGGGGCCGACCGTGTGCGACTATCCGGCCTGCACTCCGGGCATCGCCCCGAATATGGTTCTCGGCGCTCCGTGCGACAACACCACTTATTACGCATTCGGCGTCTCGGGCGGTTATGTGCCAGCCACCCAACCCGGACGGCTGATGTTCTGCGGCTCGCCTCGGAGATATCAGCCCCGATGGTTCCGGTCACCTCCGATGGCCGGAATCAAGGACGAAGGCGCCGAATGCGGGCTGCGGTTCCAGAACTACGTTGCGCAGGCGCCCGATGGTCTCTTCCTGGTGTGCATAGGGCATGACGGTGTCACCACGTGGGTGCGGGCCGACACCTAGCCGGAAAAGTCTTTGCCGTCCGCACCCAATAGTCGGCCAAAGCCCGCGGACGATAAGGAACGGAGAGACCCGTGAAGACCCCGAAGATCGCAGCAGCCAGTGTCGTGCTCGTCTCAACCGCACTAGCCCTCGCGCCGAATGCCGCGGCCAGGATGCTGCTTGGTAACTACGTACTGCAGACCCCACGGGACCCAGGTCACTCTTGGATCTGGTCGGTCGCGCCATGCGCCGCCGACACCGTCGTGCCAACCACGGACTGCGTCCATGTGGACGCCCTACCGAGACCCAATGGCCAAGCGGCGCCCTGGAACACAGACGCAAACCTCGCGAATGGTCGGTACACGATGGCAGTCGACGTGCCCGATGGTGTGCGCTGCACGGTGTACTTCCTGCCGTCGCACGATACATATTCGTGGGATCCAGTGACGCTGGCCGGTTCGGTGGACTCGACGTTCGACGCCGGCTGCGGAGGGGCGCCGGGCGGGACCGTAAACTACCCGTTTTCGCTGGTGCGTTACTAGAGCTAATCAGTCGCGCGATCCGGCGCCGGTTGCGTGACAAAAGCATTACGCGGGATCGTCAGCGGTAGGTCCACCGAATTCAGCAATCCAGGCTTTGCGGCGACGACATACGGCACGGCGTTGAGGACTCGCATCGCAGTGGCGACCATCGCGCCGGCCCCGGATGTCATTCCCGCGACGCCCGCCCGGGCCGGATCCTTGAGAGTCGCCGCCATTGTGCATTCGATGTCGGGATCACCGCTGATGACGATGCGGTAGCTCAAATCGCCGATGCCGGTTGGCCAATCGGGTGCGACGTCGTGCGCCAGACGGGTGATGTGTTCGACGATGATGGCC
>NZ_JBAPPI010000577.1:0-2251 GCF_049280035.1 Mycobacterium sp.
CACCGGCCCTGGGTGATGGAGCCGTTCGCACACCCGGTCCTGGGTGAGGCATGGCTGAGATCTGTACGGCTGCCGGGAGTCTTCGTCGCGTTGATGCGAGCCCTGGGCGTGACTCGACGGGTCCCGACCGCCGAAATCGCTTGCTATGTACCGTTGTTGCTCGGCGACGACGGCGGCCGGGCTTTCCTGCAGATCATGCGGGGCTTCGAGGCGACCGCCGACAAACAACATCACTATCTGGCGGCGTTGCGCGGCAAGCCGTATCCGGCGCAGGTCGTATGGGGGGTGCGCGATCGCATGCTCACCTGGCGCCGGTACGGCGTCCAAGCGCAACTGGCGGCCGGGCTCGATGATGCGATCCTGTTGCCGGGCAAGCACTTTGTACAGGAAGACTGCCCCGAAGAGATCGCCGACGCCGTCGACCGGCTCGCGAAGTCAGCGCGATGATGCCGGTTCAGGGGATTGCCACATAAGCGCTGCGGTGGGCGGTTACGAGAACAATTCCGCAAGGTTGACGACCGTGCCTAAGGCCGCAAACAGTGGGATTTCGGCACCGATTATGAGGTCGTATGGAGCCAGTGCCGTGGTGGCGGACGTCGGATCAAGGATCGCGTCAAGGAAATTACCGGCCTCGAGCTGATTGGTGAAAATGTTCGCGTCGTATGCGGGGAGACTGGTGAGGGCCGCATTGATCGCGTCGGCAAGGGGAAGCAACGAGGAATAGTCGTATGAGAGCGTGCCGCTGATGTCGTTGATGATGTCTGTTGGTGACGAGCTGAGCGTCACGTCGGAAACCGGGAAGCCGAAGGCATTGAGCAAACCATCCACGACCTCGGTAAACGACGGGTTCTCGGGGGCAAAGCCAATTGTGTACAACGAGTTCGCGAACGGCTGTAACGGCGCGACCTGGTCTTGGTAACTGACTGGGTGCTGCAGATCGTTGAGGGCGTCGGTGACTCCCTGCTGCCAGCCGTTGCTCAGTGCGTCGGACAGTTGCGTCTGGTTGATGTCGGGGGATAGCCCGAAGGTGGTGGGCACATTGGCCGGCCCCTGATTCCAGCCCTCGGTGATGCTGCCGTAACCCAGGTTCACCAGGATCTGCGTATCGGGTTCCAGCAGGTCATGGAGCGGCTGTCCGATTCCCGGGATCAGCAGCAGCGGCTCCAGTATCGGCAGGTTGTCATTCGGAATTATGTAGTAGTCGGTCAGCCCTTCCCCGGTGAGCGCCTCAGATCCCGGCAACAGAACCGCGCTGTTGATCTCTTGGGGGGTGATATCCAGATACGTCAAGTGCTCTAAAAAGAATCCCAGCATGGCGTTGACGTCCGCCAACAGGTTGGTCGTGTAGTGCGGGAAGTCGGCGAAACCGTCGTATTCGAGGGTGTAGATGTCGGTTGGGTAGAGGTCAGACGGTGTCGCGGGTTCGAAGGGGACGTCGAGCGCGGTAAAGGCCGAGGTGTTACCGGCTGGAAAATCGAAGGTGTTCAAAAGGCCGCCGTTAGGATTTTGAAGATCGCCGACCAGCACGAAGTGCACATCGTCACTGGGCACACCTGCGGCTTGGAGCTGCTGCATGATCAGCGAGGCGGCATCTGAACTCTGCGAGTAGCCGAAAACCACGACGGGATTCTCGGGGCTCACCCCTCCGGCGGCTATTTGGCCTTCGATATCGGAGACCATGATCTGCTGGTCCTGACCCAGCGACGTGCCGAACCCGAGGCTGTGGACAATCAACGCAGCCGACCCATTGGGTTCAAACGAGGAGTGGGCGGTACCAGTGAAGCCGAGTGGCTGCAGATACAGCATGTCGGCAGCACCCACATATTGCGGGGGTGGTATCGGGAGACCGGTGCCGCCGAAAACCAACGCCGTACCGTCCCCCAGCGGCGAATCTGCGGTGTCAACAAGCTGTATCGCGCGGACTTGAACGTTCCGTGGCGGCGGTGCGACCGGGGGGACGGTGATCAGGCTGGCACCAACCAGGGCGACTCCAGCGATGGCATAGGGGCGAAGTGGTTGTTGCATGGCCGTTCAATCCTTCTGATAGACCAGCAGCCGCGATGCACCTCACAGCATGTCGCGGATCTTACCTGAGAAGATGCTTAGAAACTAGAGATCTGCGCAATAAACAGAGGCAGGGTACCGACCCGCAGTCGCTCATACGGTGGCGGAAACGTCATACGCATCGTGCGGCGATCTCAGCCTGGCGTATCAGGTGTTCGGCGACGGGCCGGTCGAGCTCGTTTTCGTC
>NZ_JBAPPI010000578.1:0-7215 GCF_049280035.1 Mycobacterium sp.
TGGTCGGCATGCAGTACACCCGCAACGACATCGCCTTCACCCGCGGCACGTTCCGGGTCCGCGGCGACACCGTCGAGATCATTCCGTCATATGAGGAATTGGCCGTGCGCATCGAGTATTTCGGCGACGAAATCGAGGCGCTCTACTACATGCACCCGCTCACCGGCGAGGTGATCCGCCAGGTCGACTCGCTTCGCGTCTTCCCGGCAACGCACTACGTCGCCGGACCGGAGCGAATGGCCCACGCCATCTCCACCATCGAGCAGGAACTCGAGGAGCGCCTCGCTGAGCTGGAGGGCCAGGGCAAGCTGCTGGAGGCCCAACGGCTGCGGATGCGGACCAACTATGACATCGAGATGATGCGTCAGGTCGGGTTCTGCTCCGGCATCGAGAACTACTCGCGGCACATCGACGCCCGCGGGCCGGGTTCGCCACCCGCGACCCTGCTGGACTACTTCCCCGAAGACTTCCTGATGGTCATCGACGAGTCGCACGTCACGGTGCCGCAGATCGGCGGCATGTACGAGGGCGACATGTCCCGCAAGCGCAACCTCGTCGAATACGGGTTCCGGTTACCGTCAGCATGCGATAACCGGCCGCTGACCTGGGAAGAGTTCGCCGACCGGATCGGTCAGACGGTGTACCTGTCGGCAACCCCGGGCCCGTACGAGCTCAGCCAGTCCGGCGGGGAGTTCGTCGAGCAGGTCATCCGGCCCACCGGCCTGGTCGACCCCAAGGTCGTGGTGAAGCCGACCAAAGGCCAGATCGACGATCTGATCGGTGAGATCCGCAAACGCACCCAAGCCGATGAGCGCGTGCTGGTGACGACGTTGACCAAGAAGATGGCCGAAGACCTCACCGATTACCTGCTGGAGATGGGCATCCGGGTGCGCTACCTGCACTCCGAGGTCGACACGTTGCGCCGGGTGGAGCTGCTGCGGCAGCTGCGGCTGGGGGACTACGACGTGCTGGTCGGCATCAACTTGCTCCGGGAGGGGCTGGACCTGCCCGAGGTGTCGCTGGTGTCGATCCTCGACGCCGACAAGGAAGGCTTCCTACGGTCCTCGCGCAGCCTGATCCAGACCATCGGCCGCGCTGCCCGCAATGTGTCCGGCGAAGTGCACATGTACGCCGACAGGATGACCGACTCGATGAAAGAGGCCATCGACGAGACCGACCGTCGGCGCGCCAAGCAGACCGCCTACAACGAGGCCAACGGCATCGACCCGCAACCGCTGCGCAAGAAGATCGCCGACATCCTCGACCAGGTGTACCGCGAAGCCGAGGACACCGACGCCGTCGAAATCGGTGGATCCGGGCGCAACGTGTCGCGCGGCCGTCGGGCCCAGGGTGCGCCCGGCCGGGCGGTCAGCGCCGGTGTGTTCGAGGGCCGCGACACCGCCAGCATGCCGCGGGCCGAACTGGCCGACCTGATCAAAGACCTCACCGAGCAGATGATGGCGGCGGCGCGGGACTTGCAATTCGAGCTGGCCGCCCGGTTCCGTGATGAGATCGCCGACTTGAAGAAAGAACTGCGCGGAATGGACGCCGCCGGGCTGAAGTGATGGTCCGCAAGCGCCCTGAGATCGGCGCCTTGAGCTCAACCGAGGTTGAGTTCATACCGCGGTGCACGTGACCGACGCGACGAGCACTGCCGAGACCGCCGGCGGTTGGCGTGCGCTGCTGGGTCCGCGGTTTCTGGGCACCTCGACGCTGCTCGCCGGCGGAGTCGCCCTCTATGCGATCAACGAATTCCTCACGATCAGCCTGCTGCCGAGCACCGTTGCCGACATCGGCGGTGAGCGGCTGTTCGCCTGGGTGACAACCCTTTACTTGGTCGGCTCGGTAGTGGCGGCCGCCACGGTCAGCGCGGCGCTGCTGCGGCTCGGGGCGCGTTCGTCATATCTGCTGGGACTAGCCGTCTTTGGGATCGGCAGCGTGGTGTGCGCGGCGGCTCCCAACATGGAGGTGCTGCTGGCGGGCCGCACCTTGCAGGGGGCGGCCGGCGGGCTGCTGGCTGGTCTGGGCTATGCGCTGATCAGCGCCGTGCTGCCGCAAGCGCTGTGGACCCGGGCTTCCGCGCTGGTATCGGGGATGTGGGGCGTGGCAACGATTGTCGGGCCGGCGACAGGTGGCCTTTTTGCGCAGCTCGGGCTGTGGCGCTGGGCGTTCGGTGCGGTGGCGATACTGACCGCGGCGCTGGCCGCGCTGGTCCCGATGGTGCTGCCCGCCGGCCGTGCCGATCCAGACTGTGCCGCGCCGGCGCTGAAAATCCCGGTGTGGTCGCTGCTGCTGTTGGGGACGGCCGCGCTGACGGTCAGCGTCGCGGAGGTCCCACACAACACGGTCGCGGCCACCGGGTTGCTGGCGGCCAGCGTGCTCTTGGTCGCCGTGTTTGTGGTGGTTGATCGGCGGGTGTCGCTGGCGGTATTGCCTCCCAGCGCATTCGGTTCGGGTCCACTGAAGTGGATCTATCTGACGGAGGCGCTGCTAATGGCCGCGGCGATGGTCGACATGTATGTGCCGTTGTTCGGGCAACGCCTGGCGCATCTGAATCCGTTGGCGGCAGGCTTTTTGGGCGCGGCACTGGCGGTCGGCTGGACTGTCAGCGAGATCGTCAGTGCATCACTGAGCAGCAGGCGCGTCATTGCCGCCGTGGTCGCTGCGGCACCGCTGATCATGGCCGCGGGCCTGGCGTTGGGCGCGGCTACCCAGGTCGATCACGCGTCGGCGGGCCTTGTGGCGCTGTGGGCACTGGCGCTGATGATCAGCGGGACGGGCATCGGGGCGTCCTGGCCGCACCTGTCGGCGTGGGCGATGCAATCGGTCGACGACGCGAACGAAGCTGGAACCGCTGCCGCGGCGATCAACATGGTGCAGCTGATCTCCGGAGCGTTCGGCGCTGGACTGGCCGGCGTCGTGGTCAACAGCGTCGGGGGCGGTGCGGCCATGGCCGCCCGTTGGCTGTTCGCGGTGTTCGCCGCCGTGGGCGTAGCGGGCGTGTTGGCCGCATACCGCGCCACCCGGGGACAGCACTGACTAGCGATGAATCACATTGCCGCCCAGGGGTTTTCGTATGGATCGCGGCGTCGGTCCACCGGCTGGCGTCTTTCGTCAGCGGACCGATTTGATGACCTGGCTGCGGTGAAGTTGCCAGCGCTCGACGATGCGGAACCCGACAAGCTTCGGCGTCAAGTACGCCGGCGTGCGTCCCAGCACCCGCCCGGGCGACAGCGAGTGTCCGCTTTGATGATCCGGCAAGCTGGTGTCATGCGTGGAAATCGTCCATAGCGTGGTGCATTGGTACAGCCGACCTACCACCAGCCAGACCGCCACATGGCCGTCCCACAGGGTGCCACGCTCGGGTCCGCGCGGACCACGGCCGACGTCGACCAATGGTCGGAAGGCCGCCGGACGGGCCGCAAGTAGGGCGCGGATCGGACCGGGTAGCCAGCCCACCGTGTTGTCGACCAGTAGGCAGTCGCCGGGTGCGGCGTGGGCGCTGATGACGTCAGCGACCCGGCTGTAATCCCAGCCTTCTTTGGCGTACGGCTGTCGTTGCGACAGAAGGTAATTCGGGAAAGCCGCGACGGCCAGCACTACCAGGACACCGGCCATCCACCGCGGTTTGCCGGCGACCGTGACGATGCAGACGGCAAGGATGACCGCCATCGCGGGCGTGGTGAAGAACAGATACCGCGGGTAGTAGAACGGTTCGAACGCCGAATAAATCAGGCTGACGGCGGTGGGCACGCCAATCCACGCCGCGCACACGATCAGCAGCAACCGGCTATCGGGGTCCCATTCCCATCGGCCGGTTAATCGAAATGCGATCGCGGCCACCAGGAGGACCGCCGCCAGGATGGCGAACGGGACGCTGTTGTCGAAAAACTGATGTAGCAGAACGTCGAGCGCGTTGTGCCAATTGAGCCGTGAGATCCAGGCGACCTGAAATCTCTGGCCATGCGCGAACAACATGAACGGCGTCATGGCCGCCGCCGCCACCGCTGAGGCGGCGGCCCACCACACCACCACGGATTTGCGCCGCCCAAGCACCGGCGTGACGACGGCGTAAGTCGGCACCAACAACACCAGGTAGATGTTGAGCAGTATCGACAGCATCAACGCCACGGCATAGAGCAGCCACAGCCACCATTTGTTTCGCCGTATTGCGGTGATCAGCAATATGGTCAACCAGATTGCGGCGACGGCCGTGAAGGCATAGGAGCGGGCTTCGACGCCGGCCCACGTCACGCGCGGCAGGATCGCGAAGACGACGCCTGCGCAGATCGCGATGGTCCGCGACGAGAACTGCTTGGTGAAGACCACGACACCGGCGGCCGCAAGTCCAATCGCCAGACAGCTTGGGACCCGCGACCAAAACTCGGTCGGCGGAAAGACGGCGAACCAGCCGTGCATTACCAGGTAGTACAAGCCGTGCACGGCGTCGATGTGGCCCAGCAGCCGCCACAGGTCAGACAACGAGCGGCTCGCCGCGGCGGAGATGGTCGCCCCTTCGTCGTACCACAGCGACGGCCGGCTCGCCGCGGCGCCGCTGACAACGGCGGCCAGCAACGCCGCCGCAAGCGGGTCGAGCAGCCTGCCACGATGCGGTGAACGCGAGTAGCTCGCGGCGACAGCGGTCTTGGGTTCGTCGATTGTCGGGGTGATCATGATGTGTGTCACTTTAAGGGCTCTTTGGTGAACCTTATTACCCGTCTGGCCTGGTCGTAATCCGTACCGCCGCGGGTAACCGCGGTCCGCGAGCTGACCCAATGCGGTGTAGTCAAACTAATTACTCTGCGCCCCAAGGGATTTAAGCCGTATTAGATACTTGTCCATGAGACTGCCGCTGCGAATGGGGTCTGGAAGTGCCCGCGGCCGGTCGGTACCGGCGGAATCACCACGGCGTGGGCGTGTCTCAAATCGGGCCATCTGGATCAGGCAAAGCGATACTGTCTTGGGTTGGCGTAGCAACCGACACCTGGGAGGGTAAATGAGCGCCTATCGGACCGTGGTGGTAGGAACCGACGGCTCGGACTCGTCGCTGCGCGCGGTGGACCGGGCAGGCACAATCGCCGGGGCGGACGCCAAATTGATCGTCGCGTCGGCGTATTTGCCGCAGGCGGAGGACCCGCGGGCCGCTGACGCCCTGGGGAGTGAGAGCTACAAGGTGTCCGGCGCCGCCCCGATTTACGCGATTCTGCAAGAGGCTAAGGAGCGGGCCCAGGCCGCGGGCGCCAAGAACGTCGAAGAACGCTCGGTTGTCGGCGCCCCGGTCGACGCGCTGGTCGGGCTGGCGGAGGAGGTCGGCGCCGATCTGCTCGTCGTCGGCAACGTCGGCCTGAGCACGATCGCCGGCCGGCTCCTGGGATCGGTGCCCGCCAACGTCTCGCGCCGGGCCAAGGTCGACGTGTTGATCGTGCACACCTCGTGATCGGTAGTCCGCGCACGTCAACGCGGTGATCGATACCGCCAAGTACGGGCCATAGGCGCTGACCGGGCCCGCCATCACGCGCTGGCCAAGTCGTGGCGGGCCAACCGAAACGTTCGGCTGAGCCGGGCCGGTCGCGTCGTGAGCGTCACCTCCACAGCTCCACCGGGCGTCACGACGTAGCGTTCCTCGACATCGGGCCCGTCGTCACGTCGCCGCACCGGCCGGCGCTGCAGGTCCTCGTCGTCGTCGAGATCCGGATCGAATGGGAAGAACACCGGGTCGTACGGCGTCACGTCGCCGTCGGGCCGGCCGTCGCGCAGCCGACTGCATTCCACGAAGCGGAAGTGGCCGATGTTGTGCGCGGCGCGGTAGGTCCGGGTGACGACGAACGGCGGCTGGCCCGCGGTGGGCAGCTGCGCGCCTTTGGGCACGATCGGGTCGAAGCAGACATCCTCACCGGCGAGCGTTTCGCGGAAGACCCCGAAGTGTCGTGAAAGGCGTTCGGACAGCGCAAATCCCGCCTCTTTGTCGAGGAACACCGCCAGGCCGATCGCCGTCGCGGCGAACGGGTGCAGTGAACGTTTGACGCGTTTCTCGTCGAACGCCGTGCGCAGCATCCGGGCGACGAGCGGGAAGCTGCCCGCCCCGCCCACCACATAGATGCCCGCCACCGCCGACCAGTCAACGTCATTAACGTCATTGCCGCCCGGATCGTGCAGGATGCGGGAGAGCGCTGCGACGGTCTTGTCGACGAGCGGCCCGCAGGCGGCGTAGACGTCATCGATCGGGCAAGCAAACGGCGGCTTGCCGACCGCGGCAAGATCCACCAGGAATCGGCGGGTGTTGGGGCCGACGGCTTCCTTGCGGACCGCGCACTCCTCGAGCAGCAGATCACGCGTGCTGGTGTCCAGCTTGCGCAGCCGAGCGCCCTTGCGAACGAGCTTGAGGATCGTCTCATCGAAGTCGTCGCCGCCGAGTCGTTGGATGCCCTCGCTGATGACGACCTCGTTCAACCGTCCCGTCATCTTCAGCAGCGACGCGTCGAATGTGCCGCCCCCCAGGTCGTAGACGAGCACGTACTCACGCTTGGCGGTGATCGTCGAGCGGTATCGGTGGGCATATTCGAACCCAGCCGCGGACGGCTCGTTCAGCAGCGCGATCACCTCGAAACCGGCCTGTGTGAACGCGTCCAGCGTTAGGAAGCGCTGCGCGCTGGAGGCGTTCGCCGGCACGCTGACCGCGGCCTCGACCCGCTCACCCGGCGCCAGTTCGGCGTTCGAACGAGTCTGCAGGTCGCTTTTGAGCTGGGTGAGAAAGCCCGCCAAAAGGTCGGACAGCGGGTAGCAGCGCCCGGCCAGGTCGACGGTTGTCCGCGGCCCGGCGTCGCCGAGCAAACGCTTGAACGACCGCAGCACCGACCAGCCCGGGTCGTGACGGACGCTGGCCGCGTCCAACCCGAAGCGCAGTTCGCCGGCGTCGCTCGCGGCGATCATCGACGGCCACGCGTCGAACCCGTCGAACGACACGACCGGATAGTTGCCCCGGTCGACGACTGCCGCGACCGTGTGCGTTGTGCCGAAGTCGATCCCCACCCTCATCGCGGCTAAGTCTAGGCGCTGCACCGCGTTTCGCGGCTGCTATTCACCAACCGGGTTCGCGCCGCTGGGCTTGTCGAAGGTCGCTCGCGCGGCTTACCAGCCGCGCTCGCGCCACTGTGCCAGGCTGGGGCGCTCGGCACCCAACGTGGTGTCGTCACCGTGGCCGGGATAGACGACGGT
>NZ_JBAPPI010000579.1:0-3634 GCF_049280035.1 Mycobacterium sp.
CGGTTGACTTCGGCGGGGTCCATCTCGCGCAACGCGTCGGGGCCCGCCCAGTCGTCGTCGGCGCTGTCGATGTCGAGTTCTTCGGCCAACTTGGCGAAATAGCCGAGTTGCTGGATCTCCGGGAACGCGGCCGCGGCCCGGTCCAGGCGCAGCCGGGCCACCCCGATGTTTGTCGGCTGGTTGGCCAGGATGGCCTCCAGTGCCTCGATGCCTTCGGCCGGTGAAATGGGATCCAGCGCACTGAAGGTCAGCGAGCGGGCGACGCCGATGTCGGACCACTGGCCCCAGTTGATCGTGGTGGCAGGCAAACCCGACGCCCGTCGCCAATCGACCAGGCCGTCGAGCCAGGCGCTCGCGGCGGCGTAGGCACCCTGTCCGGGCGCACCCAGCAGCGACGACGTCGACGAGAAGCCGACCCACCAGTCGAGTTCGCGACCGACCGTGGCCGTAGTTGCAATGTGTAGTCGCAGCGCGCCAATGGCTTTCGGCGCCCACACCCGCTCCAGGCTCTCCCTGCTGAGGCCGGCGACGATCTGATCGTCGAGCACGACGGCACTGTGCATCAGGCCGCGCAACGCCAGCCCGGTCTCTTCGGCCGAGTTCACCAGCCGCTCGGCGACTCCGGGTGCCGCGATATCACCTGGCACCACAACGATTTGGGCATGCTGCCCGAGTTCGTCGATTACCGCTTGCGCCTCCTCGGACGGCTGGGACCGCCCGTTGAGGATGACGCGGCCGGCGCCGCTGCCGACGAGCCAACGGGCCATGGCCAAACCGATTCCGCCGAGACCGCCGGTGAGGATGTAGGAGCCGTCGTGCCGGACGATCGTGTCGGACTTGGCCGTACCCAGCGTCGCGCGGGAAAGCCGTTTCGCATAACGGCTTTCGCCGCGCCATGCGATCACGTCGTCACCGGAGGCCAGCCCCAGCTCGGTGGTCAGCGGTGTCACGGCGTCGCCCGGCAAATCCACCAACGTGGTGCGCAAGTCCGGGTGCTCGTAGGCGAGAACCCTGATCAACCCGGTCAATGCGCTGATCGACGGGTCGCCCGGTTCGCCGTCGTGGACGGCCAGACCGTCGCGGGACACCAGCCACAGTCGCGGCGACTTGCCGTGCCACCCGCTGAGGATCGTGCGAACCGTCGAGGCGACCCCCCAGGTGAGGTCGCGTCCGCGCGCCGGCGCGTCGCCGGAATCGGTCCCGTCGAACGGCTGCCGGCCCGCGAAGATGAGCACCCCGACTGGAGGAAGCTCGGCGTCTCCCGCGGCTTGTGCGAATGCCTCCAGGACCGCCGACTCTTGCGAAAGTTCGGCGCTGACCACCCGTCGGGTCGGTGAGCCGAATCCGGCCACGAATTCTTTTGCCAACGCCTCGGTTTCGGCGCCGTCGGTCAACACCAGCCAGCTGCCGTCCGGCGCCGCGGGCGCCGCCGGGTCAACGGGAATCTCGACCCACTCGGTGTCAAAGATTTTCTGCGTCAGCGGCAGTGGCACACTGCGGCGTTGCATGCGTTGCAGGTAGATGCCGGTGATCTCAGCGGTCGGTGTGCCGGTGTCGTCGGTCAACAGAACACGGCCCATCAGTCCGGCGCCGTCGCCGTCGGGGTTGACCAGCTCGGCGCGGCATCGGGCGCGTCGGCCGACATCACCGAACACTCGTATCTTGTCGAACGACACCGGAAGATAGGTGGCCTCGCTGGAGTCGGTCAGCGATTCAGGCGACATCGCGGCGGCCAGCCCCTGCAACGCCGCGTCGAGCAGCACCGGATGGATGCGGTAACCGCGATGCGCGGTTGCTTCGTCCGGCAGGACGATCTCGGTTTCGGAAGAACCGCCTGCCTTACGGACGATGCGGGTCAGCGCAGCGAACGCCTGCCCGTGATGCAAACCGGTATTGCGCAACGCGGCGTACAGATCGGCGGGCGAGACCGCCGTGCCGGGATCTGACGAGGCCGTTGGCGCAGTCGGTGCGTCGGATTGCCCCACCTCGACTCCGGCAACCGCGTGGCGAGTCCAGTTACCGGTCGCCGACCGCGAATGAATTTCGACGCGAATGTCGTCGACGCCGTCTTGTGCGCCTCGGGTCAGTTGCGTCGTGAGCTGGGTCTGGTCGCTCAGCGGGAGCATCTGCTCGACTTCCAGCCGAACGGTCAACTGCTGCGCCGGCAACCCGAGGGCTTCGCTGGCCGCCGCTAGCGCTATCTCGCCGAAACCGGTACCGGGCATGACCGGCTGGCCATGAACCTTGTGGTCGGCCAGCCAGGGAACGAGTTCGGTCCCGACATCGGCCTGCCATACGTGATCGCGACCGGACGGCATTTCGACGTGCGTGCCCAGCAGCGGATGCGTGCTGGCTGACTGCCGGGCAGCCGAAAAAGGCGCCGCCCAATACCGGGAATGCAACCACGGCGTCGGCGGAAGATCGATGAGTCTCTTTGTGCTGTCCGGAGTTTGCGCTGCGGCAGCTGACGGCGGCCGGACCGTCGCCAGCTGGGTGTGGAACGCCCACGTCTCCGGATTGTCCCGGGTCAGCGTCCCCGCCACCTGGGTACCGCCACGCGGCCGGGCCGACTCCAACGTGCCGGTGATGGCGTGGCTGAGTAATGCGTGCGGGCTGACTTCGACGAAGGTGGTGTGCTTTTCGGCGGCCGCGGCCACCGCCTGGCTGAACCGGACCGGATTTCGCAGGTTCACCACCCAGTAATCGGCATCGAAGGCCGGGGCCGCACCATTGGTTTGACCGACCGTGCTGATCAACGGGATCTTCGGCGTCATCGGCGTCAAACCCGCCAGCGCAGTGCGCAACTCGGGCAGGATCGGGTCAACTGTGGGGTGGTGCGAGGCCACGTCCACTTCGATGCGCCGTGCCAACCGACCCTGCGCGTCCACCACCGCGACCACCGCGTCGACCTGCTCAGGCGGGCCGGCGATCACGGTCTGCTGCGGAGCCGCATACACCGCCACGGTGATGTCCGCGTGGTCGGCGATCAACTTCTCGACGGCCTCGGCATCCAGCTCGAGCAACGCCATCGCACCCTGCCCGGACAACCGCGACATCAACTTCGATCGCGTCGCGATCACCTTCAAGCCATCAGCCGGGCTGAGCGCCCCGGCCACGACAGCCGCGGTCACCTCCCCCATCGAATGCCCGATCACCGCATCGGGTTCCACCCCATACGAGCGCCACAACGCGGTCAACGCCAGCTGCATACCGACCAGCACCGGCTGGATGCGTTCGATACCCACCACCGGCTCGCCGGCAGTCAGCACATCTTGCAACGAAAACCCAACCTGAGCAACGAAATCCGGCTCCAACTCACGCACCGCCGCAGCAAACGCCGGCTCATCGGCCAACAACTGCCGACCCATGCCCGCCCACTGCGAACCCTGACCCGAGTACAGAAACACGGTGCCAGAGCCACCCGGCGCCTCCCGCGTGCCGACCACTCCCGGCGTCGGCTGCCCGGCGGCCAGGGCCCGCAGCCCCGCCACGGCTTCGGCCCGATCGCGGGCGGACACCGTGGCGAATTTGTTGTGCCGGCTGCGGTAGTGTTTCACGGTGTGGGCAACATCGGCCAAAGGCACGCCGGCACCCTCATCGACCATCCAATCGGCAAGTGCCGTCGCCCACGCCG
>NZ_JBAPPI010000580.1:0-9403 GCF_049280035.1 Mycobacterium sp.
GCGTCGTGATTCTGGTGACCGTCCTCGTCCAAGGCACCACGCTGCCCTACGTCGTGCGCTGGGCCCGGATGCCCGAAGACGTAAGTCACGCTGATGAATTGCAACTGGCCCGGTGTCGCGGCGCCCAGGCCGCCCTCGAAGCTCTGCCGGTGGTCGCCGGTGAAATCGGCATCAGCGACGAACTATTGAGGCGCCTTCAGAAGGAATACCAAGAACACGCGGCCCTCGTGGAAGCCGGCGGCGACCCTGAGGGGCCTAATGAGGTGGCCGACCGAAACGATCTGCTGCGTCGGGTGCGGCTTGGCGTACTAGAACGCAAACGTCGGGCTATCACCGAGCTTCGAGACCAAAATCGGATCGACGACATAATCCTGCGTGAGTTGCAATCTGCAATGGACCTCGAGGAGGTACGACTGCTCGACCCTGCCGACACCGAGTGACAGCGCGAAAGGCCCTACTGCGTCGACACTTTGGCGGCGATCTGGTTGGCGATGTCGATGGCTGAGTTCCTCGGATCGGCGCTGCACGTGTTGATATCGACGATGACGTTGTTCTTGATCGCTAGCGCCCGACCACAGGCCCAACCGCCGGCCCGGGCATTTTGTTGCGTTGCTATCGTGCTCAGTGCACCGTCGGTATCTGATATCGGCTCGACAGTCCATTGTGTTCCGGACTGGATGTGGGTGTAGCTGTGGCAGGCCGGCCAACGTAGGGCCGAGGCGATCAAGAAGAGGCCGGCCTGTTTGGCGGTAGGGAACAGCACCACTGCCTGCTCGGCGTAATGGGTGAAGTTATCGCCATCGCTCAGTGCCTGATCTCGCACCGAGGTAAAGCCACTGTCGGCGTAGACCTGGGCTTGCGCCGCGCCGTCGATGGCAAGGCATTCCTTGGGCTTCATAGTGGCGCTGTCGTCGGACATCGCATCGTGCTTTCTGGTGACCGCCAGTCCGTTCGCACCCATCACGGGGTTGATCTGCTCCGGGCTAAGCAGCATCGCATCGAGCTCACGCTCAACAACCGGGCGCGGGATGAGCGATATCTTGGTCGTCGTCGATTTAACACTCGCTTGGTTGCTACCGGCACCGCAACCGGCGCCGAGAATGCAGATGCCGACAACGGCTAACGCGGCCGTCAAATGGCGCATCGTTCTTCATCCCCATTTCCCCGAAACCCCAAGCCTACCGCGCGCTTCGGCGGGTTAATCCGAGGAATTGAGCCAAATTTAGACTCCGCTCAGTGATTCCAAGTAGGGACTCGGATGGTTTGCGGAATACACACGGGCCGCAGTGTGTAACGGCGCGCTGATGTGACCGGCGGCGGATTCTCAAACAACTCATGGGCATAGCGGGTATTGGGTACCGTCGACCCGTGTCCCTTCGGCGGGAAAGCCCAATTCGCGGACGGCGGCTGCGGCTCGATGAGGCGCTGATGGAGCGCGCGCTCATGAGTCCGGTCGGCTACCGATTTCTCCTGCACCTGGCACCCCGTATCGACAAGGTGCTGATCCCTCGGACCCACGGCCGGCTGAGTTCGGCCGGAGTCGACACGGTGGGCCTGGTCACGACCACCGGTGCGAAGTCCGGGTTGCCGCGCAGCCAACCGCTGGTATTGATCGACGATTCGGACGGGCTGCTTGCCATCGGCTCCAACTATGGTCGCCCGCCACACCCGGCCTGGAGCACCAACCTGCTGGCGCACCCCGAATGCACGGTCGAGTTCCTGGCTCCGCCCGCGCAATACCGCGCGGAACTGCTCAGCGGCGACGCCCGCGCCTCGGCATGGGCCGTGGCCACCGACTTTTATGCCGGTTACGAGCGCTACCGCGCCAGCTGCGCACCACGCGAGATCAGGCTCTTCCGCCTTCGGCCAATCGCCGCCTGACATCCGTCGGCCTGTTCGGCCCTTGGAGTTCATGGGGTGTTCAGCCAACCGTCGATGTCAGATCGTTGACCGCACACGAGCAGCGGTTCTGCTGAGGAGTATGCGTGTCGTTCAGGTCGCCAACTTCTACGGACCTCGCTCCGGCGGCCTCCGTACCGCCGTGGACCGGCTGGGCGCGGAATACTGCGCCGCGGGCCACGAGGTGTTTTTGATCGTCCCGGGTCGGCATGCTGGGCAGACCCAGCTGCCCACGGGCGTAGTTCGAATCACCGTGCCCGCCAGGCTGATTCCGTTGACAGGCGGCTACCGTGCGGTGCTGCCCGGGCCGGTGCGAGCATTGCTGGAAGCACTGCGGCCAGACACCCTAGAGGTCTCTGACCGGCTCACGTTGAGGTCACTGGGCCGCTGGGGTCGCAAACACGGCGCCACCACTGTGATGATCTCTCACGAGCGTCTTGATCGCCTTGCGGGCCAGTTACTTCCGCGTCGGACCGCGAGGGCGTTCGCTGACTTCGCCAACCGGCGTACCGCGGCCAACTACGACACCGTGGTGTGCACCACCGGGTTCGCGCGCGAGGAATTCGATCGCATCGGTGCGACGAACATCGTCACCGTCCCGCTGGGCGTGGACCTGGAGACCTTCCACCCGTGCCGGCGCTCCGCCCTGGTACGTCAGCATTGGGCTGCGCCGTCGCAGATCCTGCTGGTGCACTGCGGCCGGCTGTCGGTAGAAAAGCGGGTCGACCGCAGCATCGACGCGGTCGCCGAGTTGTGTGCCGCCGGCCTCGACGCCCGACTGGTCGTCGTGGGCGACGGCCCGTTGCGGGCCAGGTTGCAGCGGCAAGCCGCTCGATTGCCGATCGATTTCACCGGTTTCGTTTCCGATCGGCACGCGGTGGCCGCGCTATTGGCTTCGGCTGATGTCGCGCTTGCGCCAGGGCCGCACGAAACGTTCGGGCTGGCTGCGCTGGAATCGCTGGCGTGTGGCACGCCGGCCGTGGTTTCCCGCACGTCGGCGCTGGGCGAAATCATCACCGCAGACAGTGGAGCCCTGGCCGACAACGACCCCGCGGCCATCGCACAAGCGGTCAGCGCGGTCGTCAGCCGGCCCGAAGAGCACCGGCGGGCCTGTGCGCGGCGGCGTGCCGAGATGTTCACTTGGCACCGTGCGGCAGTCGGAATGCTCGCCACGCTCGGGGCCGTGCCGGTCGCTGACGTGCGGGCGACTGGCGAAAACACCGCATAGCGCTCTGCGCTGCGGCGGCTAACTGGGGCTAGCCTGCGACGCGGGCCCCACCTGGCCGGTGAGCGGATTGACTTGCACGGTCATCGGACCGCGCTGTCCGGCCGCGTTTGCCTTTCCGCGCTGCTGCGCTTGGGCGAGGGCGTTGATCACCGGGTTGTCCTTTAAGAGCTGTTTCCGGTCTTCTTCGGACAGCTCGTAAAACGCCCACACCCCCCAGGCAGCGGGCCGCACGTACAGCGTCACTTTCTGATGTCGACGCTTGTTTTGCGACAGCACCGCGGGAATGGGTACGACTCGATCCAGCGTGGCTGAACTGACCAGCTCCCCGGCGATCTTGTCCATATCCACCCCGTCTTGAAGCTCGTACACCAATGACTGGTGGGGTGTGTGGGATGGGCCCTGGAGGGCCAGGAACCACGCCATCCGGCGTCTCCTTCGCTCGTCGTTATCAGCGCAACTGTAAAGGACGTGGCCGGTCCAGCGGCCAGAATTTAGTTCGCGTTCAACAGTTTCGCCGACCCAGAGGTTCTGCGGCCACTAACTGGGATCCGGAAACGCTACCGGGCTCGCGGGCGCGCCTCGCGCAACGACAACGGGCATCGACGTCGATGCGTCGGTCCGCAAAATGGTGTGCACCACCTCGATGAGGTCTTCGACCGGCATCAACTTGCCCGGCATGCAGCCACGCGACGACCACAACGGAACGGCTTTCATGGCAAGGTCCATGTCCCAGCCGATGTTCATGCCAGTCGCCGCGTCGCCCTCGCCGCCTCCGCACTCCCCGACGATCAGGCAGGTGAAGCCGATATCCGGGTGTTCGGCTCGCCAGGCATCGACGAGTTGCTCGAGCGCAGCCTTGCTCACGCCATAGGCGCCGAGGCCCGGCCAGGGCGGCCCGAAAGGTCCTGCGTCGGAAGAAAGGTAGACCGCCTTGCCCGCCGAGGCCGTCAAGTGTGGCACCGCCGCCGCCGTCACCAGCGCCGCGCCGATGACATTGGTATCGAAGATGCGCCGCCAGGTTTCCGCATCGGTGTCGACCATCCGGACGAGTGGCCCTATCGCGGGCGTGTAGATGAGGGAGTCGATGCCGCCCAGCGCATCGGCGGCATCGTTGATGGCCGCTCGACACGATTCCTCGTCGGTGACATCACATTCGATGGCGACCGTTCCCGGGCCCGCTTCGTTGGCGGCAGCCTCGATGCGTGCGCGACGCCGGGCAAGCAACGCGACCTGGGCGCCACGCTGTGCGAGGCCGACACCAATGCAACGCCCAAGACCACTTGAGGCGCCGACCACCACTGTCCTTGACATATTTGCCCTTCCCTGTAACGAGCCCGCTGCAGCCACAGCGTATCGGCCACCAGGTGGACAGGTGACCCTGGCCGGTGCGGCATGGCCATTCGTTGCCCACAGGCGAGGGCTGACCTGATTGGAGAAGAACTCCAGGAGGTTAGATGCTTGCTCCGGATAGTCGGTGGCCTGCGGGTTTGTGAGTTTAGACACATCAACGACGGGCTAATCCCGGCTGCGAAGCGCGGGGGACGCCCCGCGCACCCAACTGAATTCCGGGAGCGTGAGCAGATGGGCATGACTTCTTTCGCCGTGGCTGAAATGGGCTCCGACGACCGCGACTACGACAGCTGGCTGACCACCCTGACCCAAGCGTCGGCGCGGCTGGACGTGTTGCAGACTGTCGTCACCGAGCTGTGCCAGTTGTGCGAACAGGAAGATGTCGTCCGAAGCCAGGAAGTCTTCGAGGTACTTGAACGGCACGGCGCCATCACCAAGGCTGCTGCCGCGGACTCCGACGCCGCCTAGCTGACGCGGCCACTGCTCACTACGGTGGGCAGCATGAAATATCTGGACGTCGATGGAGTCGGAAGAGTCAGCCGGATCGGGCTGGGCACCTGGCAGTTCGGGTCGCGTGAATGGGGCTATGGAGACAGCTACGCCGCTGGACCCGCCCGAGACATCGTTCGCCGCGCTCGCGCCTTGGGGGTCACGCTGTTCGACACCGCTGAGGTATACGGACTGGGTAAAAGCGAACGGATCCTCGGTGAAGCACTAGGCGACGAGCGCAGCGAGGTTGCGGTGGCCAGCAAGATCTTTCCGGTCGCCCCTTTCCCTGCCGTCATCAAACAGCGCGAGCGTGCCAGCGCACACCGGCTGCAGCTGGACCGCATCCCGCTCTACCAAATCCACCAGCCCAACCCTGTCGTGCCCGACTCGGTGATCATGCCGGGCATGCGCGACCTGCTCGACAGTGGCGCCATCGGCGCCGCCGGCGTCTCGAACTACTCGCTGTCGCGTTGGCAGAAGGCCGATGCCGCGCTCGGCCGACCCGTGATCAGCAACCAGGTGCTTTTCTCCCTCGCCCGGCCTGCCGCACTGGACGACCTCGTTCCGTTCGCCGCGCGGGAGAACCGCATCGTGATCGCCTATAGCCCACTGGCGCAAGGACTATTGGGCGGCAAATACGGAGTGGATAACCGACCCGGCGGGGTTCGCGCTATTAACTCGCTTTTCGGCACCGAGAACCTGCGCCGGATCGAGCCGCTGCTGCAGACGTTGCGCGATGTAGCCAAGCAAGTCGACGCCAAGCCGGCACAGGTCGCACTGGCCTGGCTGATCAGCCTGCCGAACGTGGTCGCCATTCCCGGCGCATCAAGCGTTGAGCAACTCGAGTTCAACGTCGCCGCCGCCGATATCGAGCTGAGCGCAGACTCCCGGGACGCACTCACCGAGGAGGCCCGCGATTTCCGGCCGGTGTCATGGGGACGATTCCTCACCGATACGGCCCGGGAGAAGCTGCAACGTCGCTGACTGCCGCATGGCGTTTTAAAGGATGTAGAGCATCTCCTGATAGGTGGGCAGCGGCCACAGATCGTCGGCCACGATGCCTTCGAGGGCGTCGGCGGCTGCCCGAATCGCCGCCATCGCCGGCAACAACTCCTGCTGTGCATGCTTGGCCTCATCAACCGCCGATTCCGCCGAATGCTCCGACAGCGCCGCCTTCAGCGTTGCCAAACCCGTTTCAAGATCGGCGATCGGCGCCGAAACCGCTTGCAGCGCAGCGGTGCTCGCTTCCACGCCGGCGGCCTTCAACGCGGCGACATTCTGTGCGAGCTCGGTCTGGTAGCGGATCCCGGCCGGCAGGATGATCGTCGAGCCGATCTCCAGTGCCAGCTTGGCCTCCACGGCGATGGTCAGCGCATACTGCTCCAGGCGGACCTCGTAGCGGCTGTGCAGCTCACGTTCGCTGAACACCCCGTATTTCCCGAAGAGTTCGACCGCTTCCGGCTTGATCAGTTCCGGAATGGCATCCAGGCTGGTCTTGAGATTCGGCAAGCCCCGCTCGGCCGCTTCGATCTGCCACTTCTCCGAGTATCCGTCGCCGTTGTACACCACGTCGCCGTGTTCGGTGATGATCTCGGTGAGTAGCTTCTGCACCGCCTTGTCGAAGTCCTCACCGTCTCCGGTGGCCTTCTCCAGCGCCGTTGCCATGTAGTCCAACGAGTCGGCCATGATCGTGTTGAGGACGATCAACGGAACCGCGACCGTTTGCCCCGAGCCAGGCGCACGGAACTCGAACCGGTTGCCGGTGAACGCGAACGGGCTGGTGCGGTTGCGGTCGCCCGGATCGGTCGGCAACGGGGGCAGGGTGTCGACACCGATGATCATGGTGCCCTTGCCCTTTGACGAGGTCGCCGCACCCTTGGCGATCTGCTCGAACACGTCGGCGAGCTGTTCGCCGAGGAAGATCGAGATGATCGCGGGCGGTGCCTCGTTGGCGCCCAGGCGGTGGTCGTTGGTGGCCGACGCGACCGAAACACGAAGCAACCCGGAGAACTTGTGCACGGCACGGATCACCGCGGCGCAGAACACCAGGAACTGGGCGTTCTCGTGCGGGGTGTCGCCGGGGACCAGCAGCGAGCCCAGCTCGGAGTTGCCCAAGGAGAAGTTGACGTGATTACCCGATCCGTTGACGCCGGCGAATGGCTTCTCGTGGAACAGGCATTCCATGCCGTGCTTCTTGGCGATGATCTTGAACACCGTCATCAGCAGCTGCTGGTGGTCGGAGGCGATGTTGGCCCGCTCGAACATCGGCGCGATCTCGAACTGGCCGGGGGCCACCTCGTTGTGCCGGGTCTTGGCAGGAATACCGAGCTTGAACAGCTCGCGCTCGGTGTCCATCATGAAGCCCAGCACCCGCTCGGGAATCGCGCCGAAGTAGTGGTCGTCGAACTCTTGACCCTTCGGCGGCTTAGCGCCGAACAGCGTGCGGCCCGCATTGATCAGATCCGGCCGCGAAAGGAAAAAGTGCCGGTCGACCAGAAAGTACTCCTGCTCAGGCCCGCAGAACGACACGACGTGATTGAGGTCCCTGTGACCGAACATCTTCAAGATGCGCTCGGCGTGCACGCCCATCGCCTGCTGGCTGCGCAGCAACGGCGTCTTGTAGTCCAGTGCCTCGCCGGTCATCGAGACGAACACGGTCGGGATGCACAGCGTGTTGCCGTTCGGGTTCTCCAGAATGTAGGCCGGGCTGGTGACATCCCAGCCGGTGTAACCGCGTGCCTCGAAGGTGCTCCGCAACCCACCGGACGGGAAGCTGGACGCGTCAGGCTCGCCTTGAATGAGGGTCTTGCCAGCGAACTCGGCGAGCGTCTGCCCGTCGGAGACGGGCTCTAAGAAACTGTCGTGCTTTTCCGCGGTCAGGCCGGTCATCGGGTAGAAGACGTGGGCGTAGTGGGTGGCGCCCTTCTCCATTGCCCAGTCCTTCATGGCGACTGCGACTGCGTCGGCGACGGCAGGGTCAAGCTTGACGCCCTTGTCGATCGTCGCCGCCACGGACTTGTACAACGACTTCGGCAGCCGTGCCTGCATCTCCGCTTTGGTGAAGACATTTGATCCGAAGATCTCCCCCGGCTCTTCGCCCGGGTCGAAACTGATCGCTGGCGGCACATACGCCTCGACGTTGGTGATTGCGTGCAAGCGCACTGTGTTGCCGCTCAATGGAGTTCCTATCGCTGCGATGCGTTGCATCGGATTGTCGGTTGTTTGCTGGGGCGACAATAAGGAACATCGATGGCGGATATGTTACACAGCTGTCAAACTCTGATGGCACCAAAATTGTGCAGGCTCAAGGTCGCGACTCCTCGGGAGTCCACGCGAGCGGCTGGCCGGGATGACCGGGGAACAGGTAGTCGATGAAAGCCGCGGCGGTCGGCTGTGGTTCGTGGTTGGCCAGGCCTGGTCGCTCGTTGGCTTCAATGAAAGCGTATTCAGCGCCGGTGATGTCAGGCACGAGCAGGTCGATGCCCGTCACCCTGATACCGATCGCGTCAGCAGCAGCCACCGCAACTCGGCAGAGTTCCTGGTTCACCTCAGGGGTGACGTCATGGATCGTGCCACCCTGATGCAGGTTGGCGGTGTGGCGAACGCGGAGCCGAGCTCCTTGCGGCAACACGTCATCCAGCATCCATCCGGCTTCCGCGACGGTCGCCTCGGTGATTTCGTCGAGCGGGATGCGTGACTCACCGCCGGTGGCCGCAGCGCGTCGTCGGCTCTCGGCCGCAATCAGATCTCGCACGGTGTGCTCACCAGTACCGATGATCTCGGGGGGCAGCCTCAGCGCGGCGGCCACTACTCGTCCGTCGATCACCACCAACCGGAGGTCGCTGCCCGCGACCCGCTGCTCGATAAGGACCTCCGGGTGTTGCTCCCGCGCGCGTGCCACTGCGGTCGCGAGGTCGTCGGGACCGTGGTCGGCGACGACGCCCACGGTGATGCCCTTGCCCTGTTCACCGCGAGTCGGTTTGACGACGACCTCCCCGACTTCCTTCAGGAACGCATAGTCGTCATCGTTCATGGTCGCCAGGCGGGCACGAGGCACTGTGATGCCGGCCTCGGAGACCAGGCGCCGAGTCAAGCGTTTGTCGTCGCACCGGCACATAGCGATCGCGGAGGTGAACTCGGACAAAGACTCGCGGGTGAGCACGCTGCGGCCACCATGGGTCAGTCGCATCTCACCGGCCCCGGCATCCAGAACCTCTACCCAGATACCGCGGCGCATCGCCTCGTCGGCGATGATCCGCGCATAAGGGTTGAGGTCGTCGACCGTCTCCGGCGGCGGGGCGAACAACGGCTCGTTGATCGCGTTCTTGCGTTTGATCGCCAGGACTGGAACGCGGCGAAAGCCCAGCTTCTCGTAGAGGCCGATTGCCGCGGCGTTGTCGTGCGCGACTGAAAGGTCAAGGTAGGCGCGGCCCTTAC
>NZ_JBAPPI010000581.1:0-10546 GCF_049280035.1 Mycobacterium sp.
CCGTGACGGTGATGGCGCCGCCACCAAGACCCTGCAGCGCCCGGGCCCCGACCAGCATCGCCATAGACTGCGAAACGCCGCACAGCACCGATCCGACGACAAAGAACGTCACCGCCGCCTGAAACACCCGCTTGCGGCCGAACAGGTCACCGAGTCTGCCGGCCAGCGCGGTGATGATCGTTGACGCCAACAGATAACTGGTGACGACCCAGGACTGATGGCCGGCCCCGCCCAGGTCGGCGACGATTGTCGGCAGCGCAGTGGCGACGATGGTTTGATCCAGCGCCGCCAGCAGCATTCCCAGCATGATCGCCAGGAAGACGAAATTGCGTCGCTGCGGACTGATCAGTGTGCTGCCGGATTCGGCATCCGGCCCGGCAGTGGTTTGCGCTGTCGGGCTCGTCATGGCTGCTTCCCCCGTCAGCGTGAGTAGGGCTCAGTGCCCGGCTTGTCCGGTCGTCGGCGGCCGCGCGACACACTGAGCCAAGTAGAGCTCTTCACCGAGCTTGCCCATCAACTCCAACTGGGTCTCGAGATAGTCGACGTGGTTTTCCTCGTCGGCCACAATCCCCTCGAGAAGGTTGGCGCTGGTGGTGTCTTGCTTCTCTCGGCACATGATGATGCCCGGTTTGAGCCGGTCCAACACGTCATGTTCGATCGCCAGATCGGCCTCGAACTGCTCGCGCAGGGTCTGACCGATGCGCAATGAAAACAGGCGCTGGTAGTTCGGCAGCCCCTCCAGCAACAGGATGCGATCGGTGATCGCCTCGGCGTGGCGCATTTCGTCGAATGACTCGGCGCGAGTGTGGCCCGCCACTTCGGTGAAACCCCAGTTTTCCTGCATTTTGGAATGCAGAAAGTATTGGTTGATCGCGGTGAGCTCACTGGTCAATTGCTCATTGAGTAGACGTAGAACGTCGGGATCGCCTTGCATTATTACTCCTGTCTAAATTGCCACCGCGGTCATTGCGGACACGCTACAGCAGGCCAAAGCCGTTGTCACCCAAGGTAATACTCACTCAGGTCAGCTTTCCCTAAGTAAAGCAAGCCTAGGTTGAGTGAAGCAACTCATTCTCGGAGTTCATTGGCTGCGTGGGTGGTCGTACTAAGCGGGTTTGTGCGTAGGCCAACGGTGCCCCGCGGGTGCACGCGTCAGCGGGAAAATTGCCCATTGCGAGCACCGGCTCTGACTATTCTCGTCGGCAAAGGCGGTGGCCGCAAAGCAACGTGGCTGCCGCAGGCGACCCAGCGGTTGGTGCTCCAACAGCCCGGTACGCTAAAGCGCTGGTCAGCGGCACGTCGACTGGGCTGAAGTGCGCTAACAACTTAGGTTAGACTGCACTAACTCACTTAGGTTAGACTCCACTAACAATGTACGTATGCCTGTGTGTCGGTGCGACAAGTCAGACTGTGTCTGACGCTGTCGCGCGCGGGGCGTCGACGTCCAAAGAGGTCGCTGCGGCCTGTGGGGCCGGCACTGATTGCGGACGTTGCCGGCGCACGTTGCGGGCGATCATCGCGGCCGCCGCGCAGTTGGAGACCAGCGGTTCGCGGTAGCGGGCTTCTTCGAAAGTCGTAGCGATCAGTTGCCGCGCCGGCCGGTGAAATCGGCCAGCGCCTGCGCGTTGGCCTGACCGCCCAGCAACTGGGCGAACTGGGCATTTTCCCGAGCGGTTGCTGCCGCGATTTCCGGTTGAGTCGGTTCGACGATGGTTCGCTTGACCGCGATCAAGCTCGAAATCGGCCGAGCGGCAAGGATTTCGGCGTGCCGGCGGGCGTCAGCGATCAGCTCGGACGGCTCACACACCTTCCATACCAGGCCCATTCGCAGCGCCTCTTCGGCGCTCACCCACTCCGAGGACATCAACAGCCAGGCGGCGTTTTGCCGGCCCATCAACTGGGGCAGCAGATACGACGACGCCGCTTCCGGCGCCACCCCGAGGCTGGTGAACGGGCACTTCAGCCGAGCCGTCGACGACATGAACGCCAGGTCGGCGTAGCCGAGAATGGTCGTGCCGATCCCGACGCCGACGCCGTTCACCGCGCAGATCAGCGGCTTGGGAAACCGGCTCAGCGCGTCGATCATCGTGGTGAAATGCGATCCTTGACGGGCCATTTGCGGATCGGTGATGCGTGCTTGCATCTCATTGAGGTCGTTGCCGGCGCTGAATGCTCGTCCGGCTCCAGTCAACAGCACGACAGCGATTTCGGGGTCGCCGGCGGCTACCGCCAGCGCTTCCGCGGTGGCCTCGTAGAGCGCCTCGTTGAAGGCGTTGAGCGCCTCGGGCCGGTTCAGGGTGAGGGTGCGCACCCTATTGTCGTCATCGCTGCGCAGTATCACGGTGTCTCCTCATGTCGTGAACGGTGTTTTCAGCACGTAGCGGCTGGTCGGCACCGTGTCGATGTTCTCGTTGGCGCCGAACGCCGATGTGCTGGCGACCATCCGGCTCAGCCGGTGTTGCAGGTCGGCATCGTCGGCGGCGCCGAAAAAGGCCTTCAGATCGGTGATCGCCTCGGCCGGGAACAGTTCTTCGACGATGCCGGCCAGCGCTGGTGCGTCGGGCGTGAGCGATCGCACCACGGCGTTCTGGGTGTAACCGAACGTCGACTGCGTCTCGATCGCCACCGGCGTGTGGTCGCGCTGCCAGCGGGTCAGCCAGCTCGCATGATCCAACTCTGCGGGCCGGCGCAACAACGCAACGTTGGCCAACCCCGTTGTGCGGCTGCCTAGTTCGAGCGGTGCTTGCAACGGAACCGATTCGGTGACCAGATAGGCGGCGAGGTGGTCGCACTCCGCCTCGAGCAGCCGGAGCGCCGCCGCGATCTGATCGCCGTAGCACTGCTGGGTCCACATGCTCACCACGGCCGCCACCGGCGGGTCAGAGGTGGTCAGCGTCATCAGTGAATGACGCACCGCCGCGTCGCGGACATTGACAGCGAAACCGGCGACGCCGAGCCCAAGAATGGCATCGGCGACCGGTCCGCGCTGCCGTTGGCACCAGTCCTCGTCGCGGTCCGCGGCCATCAGCACCGCAACTACCTTTTCCATAACCGAAACCTAATCCGAGTGGTCCCGGGCGTTCACCTCGGGCGCCGATGGCGATGCCGCTAGCGTGCCGGGCGTACCTGCTGGTCGCTGCCGACCAGCTCGCCGATCAGCTCGGCAAGCTGACGGTAGGGCCCTTCGCGGACGCTGGATGAGCGAAATACCAGCCCGATCCGGCGGCCGGGACGGGGTGTGGCGAAGTAGGCCAGTTCGAGCCGGCTGTGCGCGGTCTCGACGGGCACCGCGCTCTGCGGGATCAACGTCACTCCCAGCCCGCCGGCAACACATTGCACCGCCGTCGCCAGCGACGCCGCCCGGGTGTTGGCGAGCTCGGCGTGCACGCCCGCCTTGCGGCAAACGTCGAGCGCCTGGTCACGCAGGCAGTGTCCCTCGTCGAGCAGCAGCAACGGCAGCTGCGCCAGCGCGGTCAACGGTACTCGGCGCTTGCCCGCCAGCGGATGCCCGGGCGGCAGCGCGAGCACGAAATCTTCGTCGTAGATTGGGATTTCGGTGATGCCGCTGGCCTCGGCGGGCAAGGCGATCAGCGCGGCGTCCAGCGATCCTTCGCGCAGTCCAGTGAGCAGCCGCTCGGTCTGGTCTTCGATCACCCGCAAGGTCATCACCGGCAGCCGCTCTGCCAGCCCCGCCAGCACGGTCGGCAGCACATACGGCGCCACCGTCGGGATCAGCCCCAGCCGGATGCTGCCCTGCAGCGGATCCGAGGCACCTGCGGCCGCGGCGGCGAACGCGGTCACCGACTCGATCACCGCTTGCGCCTGCGGCAGCAGCTGCGCGCCTTCCGCGGTCAAGAAAACTCGACGGGTCGACCGCTCGACCAGGTGCATTGCCAGACCGGTCTCCAATGCCGACAGCGCCTGCGAAAGCGTCGACTGACTGACGCCGAGGGTTGTTGCGGCGGTGCCGAAATGCTGCTTTTCCGCGACCGCGACGAACGCCCGGAGGCCCGCGATCGTCGGCTGATAACTCTTATCGGTCATGCCTATCAGTATAGTGGGACATATCACCTTTAACTCTAAGTCAAGTTGCGGCAGTATGGGCGTTGGAAAACTTGACTTGATCCAATCTTCCCCAAAGGAGTGACATGGCACTGCTGACAATTGGTAACCACTTCCCCGCCTACCGGCTGACCGCGCTGATCGGTGGCGACCTGTCCAAAGTGGATGCCGAGGCGCCCGGCGACTACTTCACGACCGTCTCCAGCGACGACCACAAGGGCAAGTGGCGGGTGGTGTTCTTCTGGCCGAAGGACTTCACCTTCGTGTGCCCGACCGAAATCGCCGCGTTCGGCAAACTCAATGACGAGTTCGAGGAGCGCGACACGCAGGTTCTCGGGGTTTCGGTTGACAGCGAGTTCGTCCACTTCCAGTGGCGTGCCCAGCATGAGGATCTCAAGAAGCTGCCGTTCCCGATGCTTTCGGACATCAAGCGCGAACTCGTCGAAGCCACCGGTGCGCTCAACGACGAGGGTGTCGCCGATCGGGTCACGTTCATCGTCGACCCCAACAACGAGATCCAGTTCGTCTCGGTTACCGCCGGTTCGGTGGGCCGCAACGTCGACGAGGTGCTGCGGGTGCTCGATGCGCTGCAGTCCGACGAGTTGTGCGCCTGCAACTGGCGCAAGGGTGACCCCACGATCGACGCCGGCGAAGAGTTAAGGAAGTCAGCCTAATGAGCATCGAAAACCTGAAGGACGCGCTGCCCGAATACGCCAAGGACCTCAAGCTCAACCTCGGCTCGATCAGCCGCAGCACCGTGCTGAACTCCGAGCAGCTGTGGGGCACCTTGCTAGCCAGTGCCGCAGCGACGCGGAATACCCAGGTGCTGACCGAGATTGGCGCCGAGGCGGCCGACGACCTGTCGTCCGAGGCCTATCAGGCTGCGCTGGGCGCCGCGTCGATCATGGGCATGAACAACGTGTTCTACCGTGGCCGCGGCTTCCTGGACGGGAAGTACGACGACCTGCGTCCCGGATTGCGGATGAACATCATCGGCAACCCGGGCGTGGACAAAGCGAACTTCGAGCTGTGGTCGTTTGCGGTGTCGTCGATCAACGGGTGTTCGCATTGCATGGTGGCCCACGAGCACGCCCTGCGCGAGGCCGGCGTCGAGAGAGAAGCCATCCTCGAAGCGTTGAAGGTGGCCGCCATCGTATCCGGCGTCGCGCAGGCGATTACCACGGCTCAAACACTGGCGGCGACCGGCTAGACACCGCCCGTAGACTTCGGGTCTGTGGTCGTGAGCCAGGTCGATCTGCAACGTTTGCGTCGCTGCGTCGAACTCGCCCAAACCGCGCTCGACAATGGGCACGGCCCCTTCGGCGCGATCCTGGTCGACGCCAAGGGCCGGATCCTCTACGAGGACCGCAATCGAGTCACGGATGACGACCAGACGCTGCATGCGGAGTTGGGGGTCGTCCGATGGGCGGTAGCCAATTTGGCTCCGGTTCATCGGATTCGGGCCACCGTGTATACGTCCTGTGAACAGTGTCCGATGTGCGCGGCCGCGCACGCCTGGGCGGGTCTCGGGCGCATCGTCTACGCCACGTCGTGCGCGCAGCTGACCCAGTGGCTGACCGAGTGGCGGGTGCCCACACCGCCGGTGGCCATGTTGCCGGTCAACACCGTGGCACCCAAGGTGGTGGCTGATGGCCCGGCGCCCGAACTCGAGGCGGAGATGAAATCCCTGTACGAAGCCAGGTACAGGCGGTGACGGTGCCGCCTTGGGTCCGGCATGTGATCTGGTGGCATGTCTACCCCCTCGGGTTCGTCGGTGCGTTCCCGGCGACGGCGCCTCCAGATCTAGGTGAACACCGGCTGCGACGGATCGCCGGTTGGTTCGACCACGCCATCCAGCTCGGTGCGTCGGGGGTTGCACTGGGACCGATCTTCGCCTCGCGCACACACGGTTACGACACCACGGACCATTACCGGATCGATCATCGGCTCGGCGACGACGACGACTTCGACTACCTCGTCGGCGAGGCGCATCGGCGGGGCTTGCGTGTGCTGCTCGACGGTGTGTTCAACCACGTCGGTGTCGACTTCCCTCGCTATCGCGAAGCGACGCACGACGATGCGGCAGCGCGCTGGTTTCGCGGGCGCCCCGGTCACTTTCACACTTTCGAAGGACATGATGGTCTGCTTACGTTGAACCACGACAACCCCGAGGTCGCCGACTACACCGCCGACGTCATGGCGCACTGGTTGCGACGAGGTGCTGACGGCTGGCGCCTAGACGCTGCTTACGCTGTGCCAGAACAGTTTTGGGCTGCTATCTTGCCGAGAGTTCGTCAGCTCCAGCCCGATGCCTGGTTCGTCGGAGAGCTGATCCACGGTGACTACGCCGCCGTGGTTCGCGCAGCCGGGTTCGACTCCGTCACCCAGTACGAACTATGGAAGGCGATCTGGAGCAGCCTCAACGACGAAAACCTCTACGAGCTGGACTGGGCAATGCAGCGGCACAACGATTTCGTGCAAAGCTTTCCGCCGTTGACCTTCATCGGCAACCACGACGTCACCCGCATCGCCAGCCAACTTGAGCGTGCTGAACACCTCGCCCATGCCCTGGTGATCCTTATGACGGTGGGTGGCATTCCCAGCATCTACGCCGGCGACGAGCTGGGCTACCACGGGATCAAGGAGGAGCGATTCGGCGGTGACGACGCGGTGCGTCCCGAATTCAGCTCTCCCCCAGCGCAACTGGATACACATGGGGCCGAGGTATGGCGGCTGCATCAATACCTGGTCGGCCTGCGCCGACGCCACTCCTGGCTGCATGCCGCGTCGACATCCGCGTTGCGACTGGATAACCGCCATTACGTGTACCAATCACAGCACGGCGACGACGCGCTGATAGTCGCGCTGAACATCGACGACGCCGCACTACAGGTCGTGTTGGGCGAGCTGGGCGTGGGGCAGGCGCAAGTCATCGCCGGGAGTGGCATGCCGCCGGAGGACGTCGTCGACGTGGTTTCGATCGAGCCGCATGGCTGGCGAATCCTGCGGCCCGTCTAGGTCAGCCGCTCTACCGTGAGTGGATCTTCCTCGCCGTCGTAGTACCGCTCGAGCAACTCTACAAAGTCCTGATTGTCTTGGGTCGCGTGGGCAAACAACGTCATCGATGAACGGACCTTCAGGTCGTCGGGAGAGCCGAAGATCTCGCCGATCGAGCGGCCTTGCACGGCGTTGACCAGCCGCACGCATTCGTGCAACCGCGGTCCGAGCAGCTCGTGCCGCAGATATGCTCGGGCTTCGTCGAGCGAGGAGATCGCGTACCTGGCCGCCGTCGGACTGCTGCCCAGCCCGGCGACCTGCGGGAAGATAAACCAGATCCAATGGCTGCGCTTGCGGCCGACGCGCAATTCGTCGAGGACGGTCGGGTAAACCCGTTCCTGCGCATCAATGAAACGCTGCAGATCAAATGAGTCGCTTGCGGATTGCATATGACCTACCGTGGCACAGTGGTCAAACGGCGGATACCGAAGGTCCACGACCTCGCACCGCTGATCCGGTTCCGCAAACCCCGGTTCGACCGTGTCCAACGCAGACTCGATGACGCGCAGACCATTCATGATCTGCGGCGCACCGCCAAGCGGCGGACTCCCAGGGCGGCTTTCGATTACACCGACGGCGCGGCAGAGGATGAGATCTCTCTGGAACGTGCGCGACAAGCCTTTCGCGACATCGAGTTTCACCCGACGGTCCTGCGCGACGTCAGCAACGTCGCGACCGGCTGGAAGGTGCTGGGCCAACCGGTGGCGCTGCCATTCGCAATCGCGCCGACCGGCTTCACCCGGCTGATGCACACCGAGGGCGAGATCGCCGGTGCCCGGATGGCCGCGGCGGCTGGGATCCCGTTCTCGCTGTCTACTCTCGGCACCGCGTCGATAGAAGAGGTGGCCGCTGCTGCTCCGCAGGGCCGCAGGTGGTTTCAGTTGTATATGTGGCGCGATCGAGACCGTTCGATGGCATTGGTGCGACGGGCCGCCGACGCCGGGTTCGACACCCTGCTCGCCACCGTTGACGTCCCGGTCGCCGGTGCGCGGCTGCGTGATGTCCGCAATGGGATGTCGATTCCGCCGGCGTTGACACTGCGCACCGTCCTCGACGCCGTGCCGCGCCCGCGCTGGTGGTTCGACCTGTTGACCACCGAGCCGCTGGCCTTCGCGTCGCTGGATCGGTGGTCGGGCACGGTGGGCCAGTACCTGGACACCATGTTCGACCCCAGCCTGACCTTCGATGACTTGGCGTGGATCAAGGCGCAGTGGCCCGGCAAGCTCGTCGTCAAGGGCGTCCAAACCCTGGACGACGCCCGCGCCGTGGTCGATCGCGGCGTCGATGGCATCGTGTTGTCCAATCATGGTGGCCGCCAACTTGATCGGGCTCCGGTGCCGTTTCATCTGTTGCCCGCTGTCGCGCGTGAGCTCGGCAAGGACACCGAGATCCTGCTGGATACCGGCATCATGTCCGGCGCCGACATCGTCGCCGCGATCGCCTTGGGGGCACGCTGCACGCTTATCGGGCGGGCCTACCTGTATGGGTTGATGGCCGGTGGCGAAGCGGGCGTTCGTCGCGCTATCGAGATACTTTCCGGACAGCTGACCCGCACCATGCGGCTGCTCGGTGTCACCTGCCTTGAGGAGCTCTCGCCCAAGCATGTGACGCAGCTGCGACGGCTGGTGCCGGTCACGCCGCCGGCTTGAGTTCTTGTCGGACGGTGGCCCACCCACGCCTCCAACCTCAAATGCCTGTGCCGGCTGCAGCAGTGCGTCAAAGCAATACAGACCCGACCCAACCCCAATGCGCTGCCCGGCGCTCCGACTAAACCCAGCCGGCAGTCTGCTTATGTCGCTTACATCCGATCCGGGCGGCACGGCGGTAGGGAGGAAGGTGAACCAAAGGCCCGCAAGCACCGCGAGCTTACCCGCGATTGGGTCCGCGCCACTTCCTCCAGAGATTAACCGAGCCCCATACAAGCAGGATGGGGCCGACTATCCAAAGATAGAGATCCTTGCTTCGCCAGTAGGCTTTGCCGTTACTCACGTGGACATCCAGCGTCGAGCCGGGTTGCTCGTATCTGTTGCCGTTGCCGAACGGTGGCCTGATTGGACCGTTCTGCGAACGTCCGCCGATGCTCCACGTTCCGTTGCAATATATGTTTGGATCTTGGGTCAAATCTCGGGCCCAATCTGTGTGCAGCCTCCCGAGTAGCCCGCCTACTTCGCAGTGATCGACTGTCGCTGTCGTTGGTGTGCCGACCCAATATCCATAAGAGGAGTACCCAAAGTAGGCCGATGCGCCAACGCCCAACGCCACCAAGAGAATGCCCGTCCACATTCCCGTAAGAAGGGACCGGAATCCCGCGGGCTTTCTGCTACCGCTTCCTGTTTCCGGCGCAGCATTCGCCGGCTGCGGTCGCGGTGACTGTGCCGGTAGCAGATCTGAACCGCGCTGCTTACCGTGCGGACGTTTGAGATCGGCAACTCGCTTTTCGGCGTCATCCTGATCCATCAGCAAATGGTGTCACCCCAGGCCTGGGGCTGCAGGAAGATGACACAAGCCTGCCAATGACGCTGACTGTGTCGTTATCGCCTGGTCAATTCGAACACTCGTAGTTCTCGGTCCGTTCGGCTTCGGTAGGCATCGTAGTTAGCTCCGTAGTCGGCGAACTTTCTGAAGATGCGGTCGTGCTCGGCGCCCGTCAACTGGGTTGCGACCACCGCTATTTCCTTTCCTCCCATCGTTACCCAGGCCTTCGGGTCGGCCAGCAGGTTCCACGACCACGCGGGGTGAGTGGCCTGTCCGTAGTTGCTTCCGACCAGGAAGAGGCGATCGCCTTCTCGCATGTAAGTCAGTGGTACCTCCCGTCGCTCACCCGACTTTGCGCCGGTGGTGGTCAGCAATAGCAGCGGAACTCCGACTGGGCCAAAAATCGTGAGGCGACCGTTGCTTCGGCGCAGAAGTTGGCGGTCCACCGGGGCGAGTTTGCGGATACACCAGGCACCGAACTTCGTGCTAATAAGGGCGATTATCGGTCTCTTGAGCGCCGAGGGTGGTTCATGACCCCACCGCACATCTGGGAAAGCATCATCGTTCACAGCGCCATGCTATTCACTCACTTCGACAGGCCGGGGAAAGTTCGCCAACGACGAACCGCCGCCTTTCTGATGTGGAACGGCCTGTCAAGTGGGCGATTGGGCTTCGAGCGTTGCCGGGCTGATGTCACGGGCATTGTCCTCGTCCAGTCCGGCCAGATGACGCCACGAGGAGATCGCGTGGCCGGTGAATTCGGTTATGCGGCTCGCCGTGGTGGTGTCCCCGGACGCTACGGCGTGCGCGTTCTGGGCATGCACGACGACTTTGTCCAGCGCCGTCAGAAAGTCGTTGTCCACGAACGTGGTCGACTCGGACGCGGCTAGGGCCGCACGCACTCCGCGGCCGCCGAGGGTCGCGGCCGCCGCGCGGGCGGCACTGCCGGGAG
>NZ_JBAPPI010000582.1:0-1759 GCF_049280035.1 Mycobacterium sp.
GGGCCCCACCTTGATCTGCTCAATGAGCTGGTCGACCGTGATCACCGGCGGCCTGGTACTGGTCATCTCATATCCCGCAGCCGGCCTCGCGAGCTACCTCGAGGACCTCGTTGTCCTCGAGGTAGCCCCTGAGCACCTGCGTATTGCCGTCGGCATGGACACAGATTCTCATCCCGGAGCAGCTGCTGGGCTCCACTACGATTCTCACTTCGTCTCTCCTGTGTCACCGCCGTAACGGCCAGGACGCCGGAATGCGGTCTCCGTTGACCGCAAACCCGGCCCCGACACCGCGCATCGCATGCCCGGAGTTTGGGACGGAGGGCACATCCGCACGGTGCCGGGGCGGGGCGCTTGCGACAGCCGCCTTTGCTCCGGCCATCCCACTATGAAGACTCGATCTCGGTCGGCCAAGAGTGTCGGGGAGAAATACCTCTTCTGCGGGGTGGAGAACCGCTCGATGTGGTGACGCGGCGGCCGCGGTCATTCGACCACACTCGCTTCATCGCGATTAGCGCAGTCGACCCCGACATTTGTCGGGTTCATCCGGAAGCGCGGCCAGCGCCGTATCGGACCAAACGCCGCAGAACAGAAAAGAGGCAACGGATGCAAATCTCGGCCGCGGTGGTTCAGGAGGTGGGCGGGCCGTTCACCCTCAGGGATGTCGACCTTCAAGCGCCCGCACCCGACGAAGTCGTCGTGCAGATCGCCGGAGCCGGCATTTGCCACACCGACATCGCTGTCCAGCACGGGCACCTGCCGTTCCCGCTGCCCGGAGTCCTGGGTCATGAGGGCAGCGGAACCGTTGTGGAGGTCGGCGCCGACGTGACGTCGATCGCGGTTGGTGATGACGTCGCGATCAGCTTCAACAGCTGCGGCGCGTGCCCCACTTGCTCGAAGGGCCAACCGGCCTACTGCCATAACTTCCTCGAATACAACTTCGGTGGGGTCCGCTCCGACGGATCGTCCGGGTTAGCCTCTGCCGGAACCAAATTGGGGGCCAACTTCTTCGGCCAGTCATCGTTGGCGACGCACGCGCTGGCTCATGAACGCAACGTGGTCAAGCTACCGCCGGGCGCCCCGGTCGAGCTCGTGGGGCCGCTTGGCTGCGGCATCCAGACCGGGGCCGGCGCGGTGTTGAACTCGCTCGACGTGCAGCCCGGATCGACCGTGGTCGTCACCGGCGCGGGAGCGGTGGGTCTGTCCGCCGTGATGGCCGCTGTGGTGCGCGAGGCCGCGTCGATCATCGCCGTCGACCTCCACGAGAGCAGGCGGGTACTGGCCACCGAGCTCGGCGCCACCCACGCCGTTGACCCGCAGGCCGGGCCACTGGCCGAGCAGATCCGCGAGATCGCACCCGCGGGCGCTGATTACGCCGTCGACACCACCGCGGTAACGCCCGTCGTAGAACAGCTGCTTGCCTCCCTTGGGATGCGGGGCATGCTCGGGTTGATCGGTGTGCCTGCGGACATGCAGGCCGTCTTTTCGGTCGGGCTATTCCAGCCGCCGCTGCTCGGGCTCACCATTCGGGGCATCGTTGAAGGCGACGCCGACCCGCAGGCATTCATCCCCTACCTGCTCGGTCTGCATGATCAGGGCAAGTTTCCGTTCGACAAGCTGATCACCACGATGCCGCTGGCCCAGATCAACGAAGCGGTAGAGGCCCAGCACCGCGGGGAGGTCCTCAAGGCCGTGCTGACACCCTGACCTGTGACAACATCCATGACGAACAACCGGCGGCGATGGACAACCACCGCGGCCA
>NZ_JBAPPI010000583.1:0-10918 GCF_049280035.1 Mycobacterium sp.
CCTCAGCGGTGACCGCATACCGCTCGACCACCTGAGTCAACGCCACCCGCTCCGGCAGGCGGGACAGCCGCTCCACCCTGCCGGTGCCGGTAACTTCGGCGATCAACGGACCGACGCCGCGGGCCGAAACTCGCTCCCTGTTGGTCCCGGTGACTTCGGGCACTGCCATCAGGAACTCGTGTCCGTCTCGGGTCAGTCCGAATCCGGGTCGGTCCAGGGTGTTGCGTGCGGCCCTGCGCTGCTCGATCGAGCTACCCATCTGGGATTCGTCGGCGTTACTGAGGCGTAGTTGGATCCGCGCATTCGACACGGTCAGCAGCCCCTGCTTCTGCCCGACGAACCAGCCACTGGCACTGGTCATCACGTGCACCCCGTAGGACAGACCCTGCCGGGCGATGGTTATCGCCCGTTCACCCATCGCAAAGTCCTTCTCGTGCAGGTCGCCGTAGTTATCGATAACCAGGAAGATGTCCCCGAACTTGTCCTCTGGATCTGTTCCGCCGCCGCCGGCGGAGCCGAAGCGCCGTTCCCTGAACTCGGAGATGTCGATTTGGTAGTGCTTGAACGACGCCTCCCGGGCGCGGATCAGCCCCTCCATCGTCGCGATGGTCCGCGACACCCCTTCGGTGTCGTTCACGCTGACCACCCCGGCGACATGCGGCAGATCCTCCACCGGATACAGCGCTGCCCCGATGCAGAAGAACGTCACGCGTTCTGGCCGGTACATCAGCGCGGCGGAGGTCATCAACGTCATCAACGTGGTGGACTTACCACGCTGGGCGGTGGCCACCACCATGACGTTGTCCATCTCGGCGTCGACGGCGTGCACCCGCTGCAGGTGGTCTTCGGGAATGTCGACAATCCCGATCGGGAACACGAGGCCTGGGTTCTGCCCGTAGTCGACATGCCAGGGTTTGCCGCGCCAGTACCCCACCAGTGCGTCGACCGGCTCGCTGATTTCTAGTGGGGGAAGCCAAATTTGGTGCGGCAACCGGGCAGGGCTTGAAGTAAGCGACTCGCGGATGACGTCGAGGATCTTCTTTTTCTTGAAACCGTCCGGATGGAAAAGGAATTCGTCGGGTTCCTCAGGCTCGTCGGCCACCGCCAACGCTGCGGCGTCCTCGGCGCTCAGCGGTTGGTACTCCCAGGTGAACGGTCGCGGCTGGGAGAAGCTCACGTCAATCGTCTGGCTCAGGCTGGTGACCTTCTTTGGCAACACGAACGGCGCCGATAGGTAGAAGCACCGGAATGGCTCCAGGTCCCGAGGGCCGACCTTGAGCAAGGCGTACCCGTTCTCCTTCGACGGCAGATGCAGCGCGGCATCGCTCGCGATGACATCGCGGGAATCCTCGGCGGTCTCCGCGCGCAACGCGACCCGGAACGCGATGTTGCTCTTCGCCTTGCTGAGCGAGGACAGGTCCAACCGCTGCCCACCGAGGGTGAAGAACACATTGCAGCCACGGCCTTCCTGACCGATGTGGATGACCAGTTGTATCCACTCTTGGTGATGGTGGAAGAGCTCCAGGTACTCGTCGATGATGACCAGCAGGATGGGTACCGGTTCCAGATCCCGGCCGGCGAGCCGCATCTCTTCGTATTCGTTGGCGTCACGCGCACCGGCTTCCTTGAAAAGTCGGTATCGCCGGGCAATTTCGCCGTTGATGGCTTTGCGCATTCGCTCGGCCAGGTGCCGATCGTCCTTACCCAGGTTGGACAGTGAGCCCGCAACGTGGGGCAACCCCTCCAGGTCCTGGGCGGCGGATTCGAACTTCATGTCGACGAAGATCACGATGAACGTTTCCGGCGAATGCGTCAGCGCAATCCCGTTGCACAACGACAGAAAGAACTCGGACTTACCAGACCCCGACGTTCCGATCACGACTGAGTGAAAACCGAAACCGCCAAAGTCTTTGGCGCGGAAGATGACGTACTGCAGTTCGCCGCCAGGCTTCACGCCGACCGGCACCATCGCCCACTTCGGGTCACCGCGGCCGCGGCTGTCGGCCCACAACCGGTCGACGTCGAGTTGGCGCGGATCATTGATCCCCAACGCACGCAGCAATTCGCCTGCTTGGCTGTCGGTTTCGGACAACTCCCCCGCGCTCATCGGCGACCAGCGCGCCAATGCTCGTGCATACCGGTTCGCGGTGCTCTCGGCCAGCATGTCGGCCACCGCATAGAACGCCTCGCGGTGATATAGCCGGCCTTCTCGCAGCTCGAAACGCTGGTCGGGCTCAGCGAAGCCGACTCCCAAACCGTCTCGCGTCGCCAACCGCAGCACCGTGATGCCGGCCATGCCCTTCTGCCCGGTCACGCCCTCCCACTGCTCGGGCGTGCCGACGCTGTCGTCGACGATCACCCAGTGCGGTCCCAGATTTGAACTCGACACTTCCATGGGTGAGGGCATCGATGTCGGACTCGTTCCGACCGGCGGTGTCCAGGGCCCACGGCCCTTGCGGTGCAACTCGGCGTCCAGCGATTCCTCCAGCTCGGTTGGCGAGGCGAACACCAACCGGCGCAGGCCGCAGGCATCGAACATTTCGTCGTGCTGGTTGTGCGGCAGCCAGACCAGCCAGGACCACAGCTCGGGATGACGGGTAACAACCATCAGCTTGAGGTCATTCGGGCTGTGATAGACCGCCAGTGAACACAGGACCGACCGCGCCAGGTTGTGCAGTTGGTCGGGATCGCTTCCGATGAAACTGAATCCGGGCTTGGACCGCAAACTCAACACCTTGCCGATTCCGCGGATTTTGCTTTGTTCAAGGATGAAATCTCGCAGCGCGCCGCCGGTGACCGGTTCCAGTTCCTCACCGATCGGAACCTCCGGCCACTGCAGCGACACCGCTGAGTCGCTGGCCTGCTGTATACCTATCCCGAGGCGGGCATCAAGAAAATCGGGGTCGCCTGGGCGGCGCTCCCACATCCGCGGGCCGCCGATAACGTTATCCAGCTGCTGCGGATCACCATGCAGGAAGAGTTGGCTACGGCGTTGGTCTTGGGCTGCGCGCTGTACTTCGTCGCGGTCCTCGTCGAGTTGGCGCAGATACACACGCCGCTGCTTCTCCTGCTCGCCCCACGAGATCCGCCGTCCGCGTCCGAACCGGCCGCTGAACATCAACGCGCCAAACCCGGCCAGGCCCATCATCGGGAAGAAGCCCGACTGCAGCGATCGGACCCCGGAGGTGTACATCACCACCAGGGTGCCGATGATCCCGACCAGCAGCGCCGGCAGCGCGATCATCAGCAGGATGTTGCGCGGCTCGCGCTCCGGCAGTGCCAGCGGCGGAGCAACCGCCACCCGCACCGGCGGGACCGTCGGTGCCGGTTTGCGTGCTCCGCGAACAAAACCGCGTTTGGACATGCCTAACCTCCCACCTGTTGGTTGGCTTCCGGAACCGGCGCCGCTACGCCGCCGCCCGGGATGGTGTCGCGCGCCAACAGGGCGCTCTCCCGGCTGATGGCCGGTCCGGCCGCAAATGTGCGTACGATCGGCCAGGGCGCTTGGAGGGCGCTGCCCGGATTCAACGCAAGGGCCTGCAAGGTCTTGTCATCCCATTGCACCCCGTATCGAACGCCCTGCGGCGAAAGCCAAAACAAGCTTTCGCGGCTGTCCGACGTGGCGACGCCGCTCGTCGTGGCGACGAAGTTCGCCGATCCCGGCAGCACCAACGCCTGGTCGGCTTCCACCGAATCGGGGTTGCGGTCATCGCGGACCAGCCTGACCAGACGAGGATCCATCCCGATCGGCACCGGCAGCCCCCGTCCGTTGAAGACAGTGATCGTCGCCTGCGGGTCGGTGGACTGCTTCTGCCATGCGACGCAGGTAACCGGATTTGCCGCTGCGTCAATGAAATTCAACTTGCCCGAAGGGTAATAGCCGACATCGAGAACCTCGACGACGGGAATGTGGATCAGCTTGTCGGGCGAAACCAGGGTCGGTCTGGCGGAGGCCTGCGCGAGTGCGGTGCGGAGCAGGTCGGCGACAAAACTGGTGATCTTTTGCACGCCGTCGGGCAACAGCGCGTAGAAGCCGGTGACGGCGCCGTTGGCGTCCTGGGTTTCCAGCACACTTCCGACCGTCGAGCCCGCCAACCACTTCGACGGGGTTCCTAACTCCGGGATAGCCGGAACCACAAGCGGTTCCGTTGCCGGCATGGCGTCGAAGAGGGCGTTGGAGATTTCGACCGGATAGGTCACGCCCGGATCGAGACCCAGGTTGAAGGTGACGGATCGGTCGGTGGGGTCGATCTGCGACCGCTGTCCGCCCCAGATCACGTAGGTGGCGGCTTTATGAGTGACCAGGACAGCTTGCGAAGGTCCCATGGGAGCTGCCCGGCCCGCCACCGACAACTCTCCGGCGATCGAGGTCACCAACGGTGGCGCCCCGCTGCCCCGGTTGGGTGCGGTGTCGCACACCGACCACGCCGACACGGCACTCGGTGTGACGGTGAGGCTATCGGGCACACCGGGGATACCGATCATCGGACCGGTCGGGTACTTGGCGATCTCGGATGCCTTGACCCAGGCCGGCGCGGCCGCGTTGCCGACGGCCAGCCGCGCCGACGTCAGGTTGAGCGCGGGGTACAGCCGCCCGTTGATCTTCGCGTAGACCGCGCCGGTGTCACGATTTCCAATGATCGCGGACTGGCCCACCAGGCCGGCAGGCTTCATAACGTGCAGCAGCGCCATCCAGCCGATGCCGATGAGGACGAAGACCATTGAAAGTGCCACCGCAGCTTGCTGTTTGCGGTCGTCGTGCTTCATCCGCACCGAGAACCGGGTGATCGCGGCCTTCAACCTGCGGTTGTAGAACAGGTGTCCCGAATTCTGGTCTCGGTTCGAGAGATTGAGTGGCACGGTCAGTATCCTTTCGGCGGTCGATGTGCATCCGCCTGCTGCACCATCGCGGCGAGGTTCTCGCCGTTGCGACTGACGCCGTAGCGATCGATCACATAGTTCATCGAGGCGCAGATATTGGCCACCGGATCGTAGATGTTGGTCGACGTGCCCGGTTGGTGGTAGCGCGCAAAAGTAGCCGGAATCGTCTGGGCGATGCCTCGGGCGAAGCCCAGGCCGCGTCCGTCGGGCTGCACTGCCCCGGGTGTTGCCGCCGGCTGCGACCCGACCACCGACGGTCGTCCGCCGGATTCCCGGGCGATCAACGTTTCGTATCCGCGGATCCAATTGCGCCGAGCCACCGGATCGGTGATGCCCAGTTGATCCAGCGCCGCGGCGATTCGCTGCCTGACATGCCCTGGTGTAAAGGCCTTTTCGTACCTAACCGCGCCAAGCGGGAGCGCGGCTACCCGTGCCGCCGGGTGATCCGAGGTGTGCCGCAGGCGCAGGTGGGCCGGTCGGCGCAGCCGCCGCGCTAGCAGGTGCGAGTTTCGATGCGAACGGTGTAGGTAATGTTGCTGCTGGCGCAGGCGAGCTGCCATGCGCGCCAACGCTTCCTGCCGCCCGAGCGGGGTGTCTGCTGCCGGCATCGAGTCGCTGCGCGCGTCGTCGAGGACGCGTCGGGTCCCGTGCCAACCCATGGCGTGATCGGTATGGGCGGCTGCCAGTGCGGCGGCCAGCTCGCTGTCGGCCGCTGCGCTGCGCCGCAATCCAGCGGCCATCCGACGATTGGCTGGCGCCGCCACCCCCATCTCCTCGCCGTTGATCCTGATGAGCCGGTCCGCGCGCTCCCGTAGTTGCTCCGGCGCGTCGGGAACACCCGCGTCGAAATAGCCGACGCCGTAGAGGTTGTGCCCGCGAGCCAGCAGCTCAACTGCCCCGCGCGACAACGGATCCCACGTCACTGAAGGGCCCCGCCGTAACGCGCCTTGTTCTCGGCTTCGGCCTCTTCCCGCAGCGCTACGATGGCGAGGTTCAACCTGTGGGCCAGCTCGCCATGGCTATATCCGGACATCACGGTCGGATGCAAAGTCAATTCCACCAACCTCCCGTCGGAGTTGACGACCGCCTGGATATCCCCGAGATCGACGCTGTAGGTGATCGCCTCCGCCTGACCGACGAGCGCTTCCCACTTATCGGCCGCCTCGCTCAATTCACGCAGAACCGATTCGACGAGATCCTTATCGCTTAGCTGGGCGCGACTGCCCGACCCCGGCATCATGACAGTATCTCGACCCCTCCGACCAGCGTCAATTCATTCCCTGCACGCTCGCGCGCAGTGCCCTACGGGCCGGCTTTCCATCCGCTAGCCGCTGGCGTACTAAGCATTTGGAACCAGGCGAAGTGATAATTCGCGGTCAGAAGGTTCCCGGTGGCAATAGCTTCGGTGGCGGCCAGCAGCAGACAATTGAGCAACAACCCGGCGTCGATGTCGGGGTACTGGGCGAATAGCTGGTAGCGCGAAGTATCGAGGTACACCCGCAATATGTCGATTTCGGCGTCGAGGACGCCAGTCCCGGCGGCACCCGCCTTAGCCAACGTGTGAACCATCCGCGGCAGACCATCACGCCAGTGCGTGGCCTCGCTGAGCTGCCAGCCCAAGTCGTCGACGGCCGGCAGCTCACGCGGTTGCGAGGAGGTGTCCGCCACGTCATAGTCGATTGCCCAGCCCAGCGCATCGCCAGGGGCGTAAGTCGCCAACAATGCCGTGGGTCCGAGTAAAGCCGCGGCGTTGCCCGCGCGCCGCTCCGGCTCCAGCAACCGGACGTCGGCGGGCAACGTAATCCCGGGCGGTATCCAGCCGTTGGCAAGGTCGGTCACCAATAACGTGCTCCCGTCCGCGCGCTTGCCGACGGCCCAACGCAATCCGGGTTCTTGACGAGCCACGAACTTGAGTAGCCGCTCCAGCCGTTCGCGATCCGACTCAGACTCGACCTGCGGCGCCGGCTGATGCGTGCTGACCGGCTCATCGATCGGAGTCACCCGAGGCTCGGTATGGCGCGCGGCGGGGGACTGCCTCGGCGCTTCATCGACCGGAGCCTCCGCGAGGGGTGCGATCTCCTGTAGCACCATCGCGATCTCGTCGAGCACCTCGGTGTCATCCGGTTCGGCGCGGTGCCGGGGCGCGGACCTTTCTGGTTCGACGGATTCCAAATCGGCAGCCGGTGGCGGCGGCGCTGCCGCGGCAGGACGGTGGTCTTGGTCCGGATATTCCGGCCTTGGCGGAGCGGGTAAGTCCGTCGTCGTTGGCGCAACGGCGGCGACTTTAAATCGCCGTGTCTTTTCGGTGTCGTCAGCCCCATTTACCGGCTTTAGCGGCCGGTGTTCCGCCGGCAATTTCGGTGTCCCATTACGGAGATGGCGAACTGTCGACTCGACTCGTCGAACAGCGAAGGCGCGGGCACCATTGATCACTCGGGCCTCTTCTGTCTGTCGCATCGGATCAGCCAATCCCGCTCGCCGGATGCCTAAGAGTTCTTCGTTCGCCGAATTGACAATCTTCTGCAGGTCGGCCTTCAAATACTTGACAAGCGGGGCGGTCGCGGTAGTAACTGTCGACAGCTCGGCCGGCCACAACCCACCTGTCACCCACGGGGTGCAGTCGACGGGAGAGCTGAAGGCCGGAATCTTCAGCGATTCTCGGGTAGCTCTCCGGAGGCGCTGCCGCGCCGTATTCCGACCGAAGATCGCCACCGGCCAAGCCTACCGTCATCAACGGAAGCGCCAACTCACTGTTTGGCCGGTCCCACAAAGGCGGGTGTACTGCTGGCAAACCGTCAAAAGGCCTGCCCAAATGCTGAGGACTTAGTGGTGAATTGTAGGAATAAGCCACTCTGGGTAGCGTAAGCCTGTGGCTGATTCCGGGCTGCAACAGCAGCTGAACGAAGTGCGCGCACTGCTTAGCCGCGCGCGAGAGTTGTTCGGCGCTAATCCTGTCCAGCCGCCCACCGATATCGCTCCGGATCGAGACGCCGTCAAGACCTGGATCCGCTAGACCCGACCCTAGTCATTGCTCCGCACCGTCTCGGCGGTGTAATTCATGCGCCACCAACCGCTCGATCGCAATGTCGAGATCCTGGGCGGTCGGAACCTCGGCAGACGGGGTGTAGCCGGCCGCCACGATTTCGCCGCGAACTTCCATCACTGCCTTGAGATACGAGACGTCGGCGGTTAGCAAAATGCCCTGCGCCAAACTTTCCGCATCGGTGTGCATCGCCGCGTCACTCAGCGTGACGCTGTGCATGTACCCGCCGCGACAGGAGCGGACGAGGATGTGCCCGCTTGGGTGTACGGTGTCGAACGCCGGGTCGGGCTCAGTCATGGACCGTCGTCGGAGATGCGTTCGATTTCTTGAGCAGACTCAGCATCCTGCGCCTCCCACATGCTGGCCGATTTTGTCAGGTTGTCGGCCATTTGCGAGTGACTGTCGGCCTGTTGTTCGTAGCACACGCGTCGTTGCTCGAGGAGTTCACGGCCGGCCTCCCGCAGCTCGCCGAAGATCGGACCCAGCGAGTCAAGGCTCTCTTGAATCGCCTGGTGCGACGACGGCAGGGTCCGCAGATACTCGGATGTCTCTTGGTGGTGGCCGGCGGCTTGACGCAAGTTGTCGGGCACCACATGGATTCGGTCTGCCATCCGCTGTCTCCTCTTGATGAACCGGCGGCCGCCGGATCTCTACTACGGTCTCTCGGTGGTAGCCGGCCTGGTGGGCGCCGGTGGGTCGGTCTTGTCTGGTGCAGCTGCGCTGACCGGCCCAGGTGGATGCTCCCAGCCTAGGAAGCTGGGCCCGTTCACGGTGGAAATGTGCTGGATCTGGCCGTTGAGCAGGGCCCGGCTCTGGCCGAGGGCAAGTGCGTGGCGATCAGTGAGCATGCCGATATCCCCGGGTGTGAGCCGCGCTGGGTCGACCGGGTCGGGAACTGCAGTCCCAGGAGGCGGAATGGTAATTCCCTCCTGGCGGAAGGCATCTGCGATCGGCATGCCACTGGCCGCCGCCTTAATAGCCGCTGCGAGTTGAGGATTGGCAGCGGTGACGGTTTCCCCGTTAGGCAGTGAGACGGTGGTCGGCGGCTGCACCGCCGTGGGTTCGGCGTCGTGGTGGTCCGTCTGCTCATCGCCGTCTTTATCGGCGGATGGTTCGTCTTCTGGGTCGCCTGCTGCCAGCAGCGCGTCGTCGAGGTCTTTCGGTGAACGGTCATCGTCGGCGCCCTGCAGCGGCCCGGAAAGTGGAAATCCGCCCGGGATCCCTCCCCCACCAAACGAAGGGATACTTGGCATCGTCGGGGTCATCGGCGGCGATGCCGACGGAACTTGTGCCGGCGCATCCTCGGGCAACAAGCCGGAATCGTCCACGGGCAGCGAGTCCAGGTAGGGGTCAGCTGCAGTGTCGCCTGTTGCTGCCCGGCTTTCTGCTGGGGAGCCGGCGGGCACGTCGGTGGACCGACGGTGTTCGTCCGCCTCACCGTCCGGCTTGGCCGAGTCGTACAGCGATGTCCAAGCGGCCATCAGCGCCGAGTTCGACGTGTCGTCGAGGCTCGCATTGGCCACCACGTCGCGGATATCCCGGAGCTTGCCGACCAGGAAACGCTGGAAGTCACGCGCGCCCGCCGGGGTGTCCAGATCGGATCGTGTTGTGACCGCCGCCTCGATATCGTGCTGCAACTTGGCCAACGCTGCCCTGCCCTCGGCGTTCTGTTGGTGCGCATTGAGAACTGCAGTGACAACTTGCAGGTCGACCTGAGCAGTCGCCGAGTTTTGATGTGCCAGAGCAGCTTCCGCGTCTCTAATGGCGTCGGCGGCGGCGCCCTCCTGACGATCGGGGGCAGGTTCGTCGACTTGCGGATTCGGTGGTAGCCGGCCCGCGGGTCCGGTTTGCGGCGGGACAATCATCTTGCCGGTCCTTGGGTCGAACAGATCCGGATGCTGTTGACGGATTCTGGCAATGACGCCGTCGAGCCGTTGCGGGCTTGCCGTAAATGCCGTCATGGCATCCGCTATGTCTTGCGGTGTCAGACCTGTCAGCCACGCTTTCGGGTCGCCAGTGCACTCCTCGACGTGCTCGACCGCGGCAAGCACGTCGTTAGCCGTAGCCATTGCTCAGCCGAATGACAGTGCGCGCGGCGGCGGATCGTTTTGCGGCCCCAACATGCTGGCGACAGTAGCCAGGCGTGTGGGTCTCGACAATTCACTCCTGTGGACAGCGGTGAGCCGACAAACCGCTAGCCGGTGGAGGTGGTGTAGTGCGCCGCCAACTTGTCCAATACGGCCTTTTTCGCATCAGCGAGCTCGCGGGCACCGGCTACCACCGCCAGAATTTCGCGTTGTTTCGCGATCAGAAACCTTTGAAACTCATGCGCACCAATCGCGGTATCAAGCCCAATGGCAGTCTGATTCGCGACAGCGCGGTCCATTTCGGCAGCGATCGCGTCGAGGCGCCTGACGCCCTCGACCGTAGCCGCATGCGCGCTGGCGAGCACCTCCGCGAGAGCACGGTCGGCATCGGCAGCTGCGCCGTGCTGTCTCGACAGCGCGGCTTGGCCTTCCCCGATGGCGCCGATCGACCGGCCGGCCTGCTCTGCCATGGCTTGACCGTACTCATGGGCTCCGCGCTCAACAACCATCGCCGCTACCCCACTGGGCGCCTAATCTGCACACCGGTGCCCAGCGGGCTGATCCGGACCGTAGCGCCCGCATGCGGTGCTTCGACGACCAGGTTGTTGCCGATAGCCATCTGCACGTGTCCGGCGCTGGGAAAGACGAGATCGCCCGGACGGACCTGGGAACGGGAGACCGGAACTCCGTCGCATATCTGCTGATAAGTAGTGCGGTCCAAGTGAATTCCCGCCCGCGCGTAGGACCACTGGGTCAACCCAGAACAATCGAATCGGTCTGGCCCGGTGGCACCCCAGACATACGGGCTGCCCAACCGCGAGAGCGCCGCGCGCACGGCGATCCCGGCGCGGGTGTTGGCCGGCGGCAAGCGCAGCCCGGCGCGGTAGCCGGCGCGTCGCAAAGCTCG
>NZ_JBAPPI010000584.1:0-2699 GCF_049280035.1 Mycobacterium sp.
AGCATATGCAGCCGCGCCAGCGCCTGCAGCGGCGCGCGTTGCCAGACGCCGACCAGGGTGGTCTCGCCGCCTTCCAACGCCTGCGCGACTCGCAGCGCACCGGCAAATATCGGGTCGCTGGTCGCCGAGACGTCCAGTTGTTCTTCGAGTTTCAACCCGCCGTCGAGCACGGCCGACGCCCTCGCCGCCCGCAGCGCCGCCTCCGCGGCGGTCACTGGCCAGCGCCGCAGGTTGGCGCGGTGACGATGCGCCCGGCCGAGCGCCTCACGCGCCTGGTCGCTCGCGTCGGCGACACCGGGCAGCGCCATCAGCGGAGCCAACGGGTCAGAAGTCACGAGCTGTCACCATAAGGGTTGGGAATCGCCGCCAACAGTTGCCGGGTGTAGTCGTGCTGCGGCCGGGTGAACACCTCGTCGGTGCGCGCGTGCTCAACCACCCTCCCCGCCTGCATCACCAGCACCTCATCGGCGATCTGCCGGATGACGGCCAAGTCGTGACTGATGAACAGATAGCTCAGACCCAGCGCGTCCTTCAGCTCGGAAAGCAGTTCGAGTATCTGCGCCTGCACCAAGACGTCGAGCGCCGAGACAGCTTCGTCGCAGACCAGCACCTCGGGCCGCAATGCCAGCGCTCGTGCGATCGCGACCCGTTGACGCTGTCCGCCGGACAACTCGCGGGGCCGCCTGTCCAGCACCGCCAACGGAAGCGCGACCTGGTCGACCAACTCTCGCACCGCCGCGCGCCGCTCGTGGCGGTTACCGACCCGGTGAATGCGCAGCGGTTCCTCGATGGCCCGAAACACCGTGTACATCGGATCCAAGCTGCTGTAAGGGTTTTGAAACACCGGCTGCACCCGCCGGCGAAACGCCGGCGCATCGCGTCGGTTCAGCGCCGCAACATTTCGGCCGTCGAAAGTCACCGTCCCAGAAGTCGGCGCCAGCAAGCCCAGGGCCATGCGCGCCAGGGTGGATTTTCCGGATCCGGATTCGCCCACGATTGCCAGGGTGGTCGCTTTACGCAGACGAAACGACACGCCATCGACAGCACGGAATTCCGCTTTACGCCATGGCTTTCCGTGGGTTGACCGGTACACCTTGGTGAGCTCGGAGGCGACCAGGAGGTCGCCCGTGTGGGCGTCGAATTTTTCGACGGACGCTGCGTTGCCACTCCGCAGTCGAGTCGACGTCCCACCGGCCGGGTGTACCGCCGGTGCGGCGGCAACCAGTTGCCGAGTGTAGGGGTGTTGCGGGTCAGTCAAGATCGATTGCGCCGCACCGGTTTCTACTATGCGGCCGCGGTGCATGACGATCAGCTGCTCAGCGCGCTCGCCGGCCAATGCAAGGTCGTGGGTGATCAGCAGCACCGCAGTGCCCAGTTCCGCGGCCAGCTGCTGCAGATGGTCGAGCACCTGCCGTTGCACGGTGACATCGAGGGCTGACGTTGGCTCGTCGGCGATCAGCAGACGCGGCCGGCCCGCCAGCCCAATCGCGATCAGCGCACGCTGACACATCCCACCGGACAGCTGATGCGGATACCGTCTGGCCTGAGTCGACGGGTCCGGCATTCCGGCTTCATCAAGCAGTCGCAGTGAGCGTTGCCTGACGTCACCGATGTTATTGGCGCGCAACGCCTCCCGTATCTGAAAGCCGGCCTTCCACACCGGATTCAAGTTGGTCGCCGGGTCCTGCGGCACATAGCCGATGCCAGTCCCCCTAATCGAGCGGAGCCGTCGAGAATCCGCCGATGCGAGGTCGATACCGTCGAACATGATGTGGCCGACGGTGATTCGTCCGCCCGACGGAAGCAGGCCGAGAATCGCGGCGGCGGTTGTCGACTTTCCCGAGCCCGATTCACCGACAACGGCGACAGTCTGCCCGCTGTGCACCGACAGCTCGACGTTGCTGACGGCGGGAGCATCGTCGCCGAACCTGACTTCCAGACCCACGACGCTCAGCAGCGGCTGCTCGGCCGTGCGGCTCATGACCGCCGCGTCCGTGATGAGGAATCTAGAACGTCGCGCAACACATCGCCCATCATCAAAAACGCCAGCACTGTAAGCGCAAGGGCCCCAGCGGGATAGAACAGAATCGGCGAGCCTGCCCGCAGCCTCGTCTGTGCCACGTTGATGTCGCCGCCCCATGACACCACCGACGGCGGCAACCCCACACCGAGGTAGGACAGCGTCGCCTCCGTCACGATGAACATCCCCAGCGAGATGGCGGCGACGGCAATCACCGGGCCAAGAGCATTGGGCACCACGTGGCGTATCAGAATCCCGAATCTGTTCAACCCCAGCGCCTGCGCGGCCAAAACGTAATCGCTGCCACGCACCGCGAGCACGGCGCCGCGGGCGATCCTGGCCACCTGCGGCCAACCGAACAGCGCAAGGATCGCGACCACCGTCCATACAGTGCGGTGATGGGTGACCTGCATGAGCACAATGGCGGCCAACAGCAGCGGGATTCCGAAGAAAACATCGGCGACACGGGAAACAACCACGTCGATCCAGCCGCCGTAGAAGCCGGCTAACGCTCCTAACGCCCCGCCGACAACGAAAACCAGCAGAGTGGCGCCAACGCCGACGGTGATCGAGGCGCGGGCACCATATACCGTGCGGGCATAGATGTCGTGGCCCTGCAGGTCGGTGCCGAACCAATGCGCCGCCGACGGTGCGAGCAGGCTCTGATACGGGTCGGCGT
>NZ_JBAPPI010000585.1:0-14824 GCF_049280035.1 Mycobacterium sp.
GAGGTCAGCGCCGGCAACCCCTGGTACTCCTTGGTCGGCGCGATCATCGGGGTGGCCACCAGCGGGTAATAGAGCGTGGTCGAGTGCACACCCTTTGTCGCCCATTCGGTTTCGATCACGCGGCTGACCGCCGACAGCGCGGCCTTCGATGCGTTGTAGACGCCGAACAGCGGCGACGGCTCGCTGAACACGCCCCAGGTCGCGACGTTGATGATGTGCCCGTCGCCGCGCTGCAGCATCCCGGGCGCGATCCCGCGGATCAGACGTAGCGGCGAGTAGTAGTTGAGCACCATCGTCCGTTCGACGTCGTGCCAGCGTTCCAGTGACTCGGCCAGCGGCCGGCGGATGGAGCGACCGGCGTTGTTGATCAGGATGTCCACCCCGCCGAGGCGCTGCTCGACGTCGGCGACCAACGCGTCGACGGCGTCCATGTCGGACAGATCGCAGGGGATCGCGATCGCGCTGCCGCCGCGGTCCTCGATTCGGCCCACCAGCGCATCCAGCAGGTCCTGACGGCGGGCCACAACGACCACGGTGGCGCCCTTGCCGGCGAACTCCTCGGCGGCGCTCTCGCCGATTCCCGACGACGCCCCGGTCAGCACGACGCGCTTGCCCTTGAGGTCGATGTGTCTCGCGGCCGGGCGGTACGACGCCAGTTGCGCCGCGATGGGTGGCCGCATAGTGGCCAGTACGAACTGGTCGGCCAATCGTCTAAACGGACTTCTGCTCACAGGACGCGAGTCTAGGGGGCGCCTACATTTGCCGAGATTGACGTAAGAGTGCGGCCTACTCGCGCTTTTCCGCGCTGCCGTCGATTTCGGAGAAGGTGTCGGTGCCGAAGGCCACTATCGGCGCATGGGTGGGGTGTTGATCGGTAGTGAAGCAATCGCTACCGGGGTGTTGACAGAGCATCAGTTGCGCCGGTGGCATAGGCCCCTCTTCCGCGACGTCTACGTGCCAAAGTGGGATGCGCCGTCGCTCGACGATCGCATCCTCGCGGCGTGGCTGTGGTCGAGGCGGCGGGCGGTGGTTGCCGGTGTCGCCGCGTCGGCGCTGCATGGCGCGCAATGGGTTGATGCGGAGACACCGATCGAGCTCGTCGCGCCCAGCGCCCGACCGCAGCGTGGGCTGGTGGTCCGCAACGAAACACTCGATGGAGACGAAGTCACGCGGGTCAAGCAGCTACCGGTGACCACCGTGGCACGAACCGCCTTCGATCTTTGTCGTCACTTACCCCGCGGTGCAGCGCTGGCACGAATCGATGCGCTGATGCGCGCGAACCCGTTTTCGCGCGAAGACGTCAACGTGCTCGCCAAGCGCTACCGCGGTGCGCGAGGTTCGCGACGACTTCGGGACGTATTGCCGTTGATAGATGGGGGCGCAGCGTCGCCGAGGGAGACCTGGTTGCGGCTCTTGCTCATCGACGCCGGTTTACCGACACCCACTACGCAGATAGCGGTCTACGACGGCTACCAGTTCGTGGCCATGCTGGACATGGGTTGGGAGGAGTACAAGGTGGCTGCCGAGTATGACGGAGACCAGCACCGCACAGACCGCAGGCAGTTCGTGAAGGACATCAACAGGCTGGCCAAGACACAAGACCTGGGTTGGGATGTGATCCGCGTGGTCAACGAGCATCGACCCGACGAAGTTATCAGCCGCGTATATCGAGCGCTCGCCCGCCGCGGGTATCGCCGAGATCTGCGTTAGCGTGACGCCTACTCGAACTTTTCCGCGCTGCCGTTGATTTCGATCGGGGCAGCCGCCCTCAGAAGTAGCGCGGGAACTGGCTCCAATCCGGCGGCCGCTTCTCCAGGAATGCATCGCGGCCCTCGACGGCTTCGTCGGTCATGTACGCCAGCCGGGTCGCCTCACCGGCGAACAGCTGCTGGCCCACCAGCCCGTCGTCGAGCAGGTTGAACGCGTACTTCAGCATCCGTTGTGCCTGAGGCGATTTCGCGTTGATCTCGGCTGCCCACTGCACACCTGTCGACTCCAGTTCAGCGTGGTCGATAACGGCGTTGACCGCGCCCATCGCGTGCATCTGCTCGGCGGTGTAGTCGCGACCCAGGAAAAAGATCTCGCGGGCGAACTTCTGGCCCACCTGCCTGGCCAGGTATGCGCTGCCGTAGCCGCCGTCGAAGCTGCCGACGTCGGCGTCGGTCTGCTTGAACCGGGCGTGCTCGCGGCTGGCCAGGGTGAGGTCACAGACCGCGTGCAGGCTGTGTCCGCCGCCTGCCGCCCATCCGTTGACCAGGCAGATCACCACCTTGGGCATGAATCGGATCACCCTTTGCACCTCCAGGATGTGCAGTCGCCCGGCGCGGGCGGTGTCGACGGTGTCCGAGGTCTCGCCGGCGGCGTACTGGTAGCCGCTCCTGCCGCGAATGCGCTGATCCCCGCCGGAGCAGAACGCCCAACCGCCGTCTTTCGGCGACGGCCCGTTTCCGGTCAACAGCACCACCCCGATGTCGGGCGACATCCGGGCGTGATCCAGCACCCGGTAGAGCTCGTCGACGGTGTGCGGTCGAAACGCGTTGCGCACTTCGGGCCGGTTGAACGCGACCCGCACGGTGGCGTCGGTGACGTGGCGGTGATAGGTGATATCGGTCAGCTGGGCGAACCCGTCGACCGGCTTCCAGTCCTCAGCGTGAAAAGGGTTGTCGCTCATCGGATTACACCGCATCCAGCCGGAACACCGCGCAGCGGCCGGCCAGCGCCTCGAATTCCTCAGGCTTGCCTTCAATAACCAGCCCGGCCCGCTTCATGAAGCCAACACCGGTGGGCACCTCAATCGGGAAGACCCGCAGCAACGGCCGCGCATCGTCGTCGGACAACTCCACCATCTTCACCCGTCGTACTTTTCGGCCGCGGGACACGGTGGCGTGTCCTGCGGCTCGCGCGTTGGCCACCCAGTCGGCGCCGGGGAATCCGGCGACGACGTATTCCTGGCCGTCGACGGTCATCGGGGTGACCGGGGTCGAGCGCTCGCGACCGGATTTGCGGCCGGGCACCGTCAACACGACGGGGCTCTCGCCGCCGAAACTCATGCCCAATCGCGACATCTGGATGAAGACCTTGTTCGCCGGTTTTAGCCACCACGGCGGCCGGACTGGTTTGCTGCTGGCCATACCGGCGACGGTACCCGTCAACTTGGAAGCGCTAGTGTGTGGCTCCGTGCCTAGATTGCATCCGCATGAGCCGCACTTGGGTTCGGTGTCGGCCAGATTGAATTGGCTACGCGCCGGGGTGCTGGGCGCCAACGACGGGATCGTGTCAACCGCAGGCATCGTCGTGGGCGTTGCCGCGGCGACCGTCGCACGCGGCCCGATCATTACCGCGGGAATCGCCGGCTTGGTGGCGGGCGCGGTATCGATGGCGTTGGGCGAATACGTATCGGTGAGCGCTCAGCGCGACACCGAGCAGGCGCTGCTGGGGCAGGAGCGCCGAGAGCTGGATGAGGACCCGGCCGCCGAGCTGGACGAACTCGCGGCGCTGTATGAAGCCAAAGGGTTGTCGGCGGCGACGGCGAGGACCGTCGCCGAGGAACTCACCGACCACGATCCGATCGCCGCGCACGCCGAGGTGGAGCTCGGGTTGGATCCCGAGGAGCTGACCAACCCATGGCAGGCGGCACTGTCGTCGGCGTTGTCGTTCAGCATCGGCGCGCTGCTGCCGCTGATAGCGATCCTGGCTGCACCGATCACGCTGCGGATCCCGGTCACCGTCGCGGCGGTGCTACTGGCGCTGGTCATCACCGGGGCGGTGTCGGCGCGTCTGGGCGGGGCGCGGAAGCACCGCGCGGCATTGCGCAATTTCGTCGGCGGCGGCCTGGCCCTGGCCGTCACCTACCTGATAGGTCATCTGGTCGGCGCCGTAATCAGCTGAGCATCAACGGCTTTCGGTGAACCTTTCGACGCCGTGCTGGTAGCGTGGACTCTGATCCGGCGGGCAGACTGCGTCCAGGCGCGCGATCGCCTCGGCGCTTAGCGCGACGTTCGCCGCGCCGATGTTCTCTTCGAGATGTGCGATCGACCGGGTGCCGGCGATCAGCAAGGTGTTCGGCGCGTGAGCCAGCAGCCAGGCCAGCCCCACTTGGGCCGGTGTGGCATCGAGGTCGCCGGCGATCTCGCACACCACGTCGTTGTCGGCGACCTTGGGGAAGCCGGGGAACGACGACCCGAGCGGGAAGAACGGCACCCAGGCTATTCCTTCCCCGCCCTGAGCCACACACAGATCGAGCATCGCTTCGTGGCCCCGGTCGAGCAGGCTGTAGGCGTTCTGCACGCAGACGATGCCCGCGGGCAGCGCGCGCTGCAGGACGTCGAGTGGCACGTTGCTGATCCCGATCGCGCCGATCTTGCCCTCGTCGCGCAGCGCGATCATCTCGGCGAGTTGGTCGTCGAGGTCGACGAGCTGATCTCCCTCGGCGGCCAGACCGGGCCCGAGGTCGAGGCGGCGCAGATTGACCACCGGGACGCAGTCCAGACCGAGCTCGCGCAGATCGTCTTCGACCGCAGCGCGCAGCTCTGCCGGCTTTTGTGCCGGAGCCAGCGGTACCGGTTGTCCGCCGGTGTATCGCGCACCGACCTTGCTGACGATGACCAGATCGTCGCGGTAAGGCGCCAGCGCCTGGCGTATCCGTCGATTCACCTCGCCGCCCGCGTAGAAGGACGCGGTGTCGATGTGGTTGACCCCGAGCTCCATGGCGCGGCGCAGCACTGCCGCGGCGTCCTGTCCGGACACCGCCTCGTCGAGTTGCATCGCGCCGTAGCCGACGCGGGCAACCGTCCTGGTGCCAATCGGGCCGATACCGCCAGGCTTTGGTTGGTCTGTCATGCTGCTCCCGTCGTGAGACACTGGGTAATGCGGAGGACCCTCCGCTTAATCAGAGTAGCAGAACCGGAGGAGCCTCCGCTTTGGTGGACCGTGTTCGCGCCGACGCGCGGCGTAATCGCGAGCGGCTACTCGAGGCGGCGGTTGCGGCGTTCGGCGCCGCCGACGGGACACCGGTGTCGCTCGAGTCGATCGCCCGCGACGCCGGGGTCGGAATCGGCACGCTCTACCGCCACTTTCCGACCCGCGAGGTGTTGGTCGAGGCCGTCTACCGGTCCGAGCTCGCGGAGGTGGCCGCAGCGGCGGGGCAGCTGTTGAAGCTGCACCCGCCCAAGGCTGCGCTGCGGCGCTGGATGGACCGTTACGCGAGCTTCGTGGCCGCCAAGCGAGGCATGGCCGAATCGTTGCGCGCAATGGTCGAGTCGGGCGCCGTCGAGCACAGCCAGACCCGCGCCAGCATCGTCGGCGCGGTCGAGATGCTGCTGAAAGCCGGCGCCGACGACCGCAGCCTGCGCTCCGACGTCCGCGCCGACGATGTGGTGTCCAGCCTGCTGGGCATCTTTTTGACCAGCGCATCACCGGCCCAGACCGCCCGTCTGCTCGATCTTCTGGTGGCGGGCGTGGCCGCTTCGCCTCGCTGAGGGAATCAATCGACGCCCGCGGTGGTAGAAGCAGGCATGAAACTCAACGACGCAGCGCGCGAACTCATCGGCAACGGCGCCGACGCCACCCTGGTCACGCTGAACCCCGACGGCAGCCCACAGGTATCGCTGGTCTGGGTGGCCTTGCGGTCCACGCCAGACGGCGACGAGTTGGTGACCGCACATCTCGCCGAGCACAAGAAGGTCCGCAACATCCGCCGCGACCCTCGCGTCGCAGTGACGATCGCGTCTCCCGGGGACGTGGGCAAAAACCTGCGGTCGTATCTCGCGATCGACGGGACCGCGCGGATCGAAGAGGGCGGCGCGCCGGAGCTGCTCGAAACTCTGTCGGAGGCGCTGTTGGACCCCAACGTGTTCCCGCCGAAGGATGCGCCGCCCGGATTCGTGACCCACATCCGCATCGACAAGATCGGCGGCGTCGGCGTCTGATCGCTCTGACGTCCGCTCGCGCAGTTCACCCGACGGCGCGGCCGGCGCCTTCCCAGAACTGTGCGCGGACGGCCTTCTTGTCCGGCTTGCCCAACCCGGTCAGCGGCAACGCGTCGACGACCACCACCCGCTTGGGTGATTGCACCGAGCCTTTGCGATCCTTGACCGCCGCCTGAATCTCGGCGGTCATCGCCTCGATCGCGGCGTCGTCGCCGGGTGCGTCGGCGCGTAGCACCACCACCGCGGTGACGGCCTCGCCCCACTTCTCGTCCGGCGTGCCGACGACGCACACCTGCGCGATCGCCGGATGTTCGGCGACGACGTCCTCGACCTCGCGTGGGAACACATTGAAGCCACCGGTGACGATCATGTCCTTGACCCGGTCGACGATGAAGTAGAAGCCGTCCTCGTCCTCGCGGGCCATGTCACCGGTGTGCAGCCAGCCATCTTTGAACGTCTCTGCCGTCGCGTCCGGCAGGTTCCAGTAGCCGCCGGCCAAAAGTGGTCCGCTGACACAGATTTCGCCCGGCTCGCCCTGCGGAACCGGCTTGCCGTCGTCGCCCAGCAGCGCCACCCGCGCAAAAAGCGTGGGCCGCCCACATGAGGTCAGCCGCTTCTCGTCGTGGTCGCCTTTGGCCAGGTAGGTGATCGCCATCGGCGCCTCGGATTGCCCGTAGTACTGGGCGAAGATCGGACCGAACCGTCGGATCGCCTCGGCCAGCCGTACCGGGTTGATCGCCGAGGCGCCGTAGTACACGGTCTGCAGCGACGACAGGTCGCGGGTCTGCGAATCCGGGTGGTCCATCAACGCATACAGCATCGACGGCACCAGCATTGTGGCCGTAATACGTTGCTCTTCAATGACTTTCAACACCTCGGCCGGATCGAACTTGCCAAGTACGAACATCGAGCCGCCCTTGACCACGGTGGGCGTGAAAAACGCCGCGCCCGCGTGCGACAGCGGCGTGCACATCAAGAACCGCGGGTTTTCCGGCCACTCCCATTCGGCAAGCTGGATCGACGTCATGGTGGCGATGTTGCCGGTAGTGCCGATGACGCCCTTGGGCTTGCCGGTGGTGCCGCCGGTGTACGTCAGGCCGCCGATGTGATCCGGCGGCAGATCCGCCACCACCAGTGGCTTCGGGGAGTACTTGGCCGCCTCGGCGGACAGGTCGACCGCCACATTCTTGAGCGCTTCTGGTACCGGACCGATCGTCAGGATCTGCTTGAGTGAGTCCACCTTTTCCAGCAGGCCCAGCGCGCGTTCGACGAACATCGGATTGGGGTCGATGATCAGCGCGCTGGCACCGGCGTCGGACAGCACGTAGGCGTGGTCGTCCAGCGAGCCGAGCGGGTGCAGGGCGGTGCGCCGGTAGCCCTGGGTCGAGCTGGCGCCGATGATCATCAGCACCTCGGGACGGTTGAGCGACAGCAGGCCGACCGTGACGCCGGTGCCGGCGCCCAGCGCGTCGAACGCCTGGACGTACTGGCTGATCCGCTCGGCCAGCTGGCCGCCGGTCAGCGTGGTGTCGCCGAGGAACAACACCGGCCGGTTCTTGTGGCGCTTGAGCGCGCCCACCAACAGGTGGCCGTTATGGGTTGGGTTGTGCAACAGCTCGTCACTCATGTGGCCAGACTAGAACGTGTTGCAATTCGGGTCATCTGCGCCCTGTCGCCACCCCGAGGTTCATTAGGATTCCTGCACATGTTGCGTCCTGAAATTTGGACTGGACTAGCGGGTGGAAGTCCCGTCCCGGTAGGTACCGGAGCGCCGGCACCCAGCGGCCGCGTGCTCGCACCCGAAGAGCGGCTGACCGTCAAGCAGGCGATCCGCGCGCAGACCATCGACGCCGCGTGGCAGCTGTTCAGCGACGACATCATTGGCTCGCTGGAGGTCGGCAAGTACGCCGACATGGTGGTGCTGTCGGCCGACCCCCGCACGGTGCCGCCCGAACAGATCGCCGACCTCGAGGTCCGCGCGACGTTCCTGGCGGGCCGCCAGGTGTACGCGCAGTGACTCCTGCCCTAGACGACGTTCTCGACCGCCTGCACGTAGTGACCCTGCCGATGCGGGTGCGCTTCCGCGGCATCACCAGCCGCGAGCTGGCATTGATCGACGGCCCGGCCGGCTGGGGCGAATTCGGCGCCTTCGGCGAATACGACCACCCCGAAGCCGCGCACTGGCTGGCCGCCGCTCTCGATTCGGCTTACCGGCCGGCGCCGCCGCCGCGACGAGACCGCATCGCCATCAACGCCACGGTCCCGGCCATCCCCGCCGCGCAGGTGCCCGAAATCCTCGCCCGTTTCCCGGGAGTGGGCACCGCGAAGGTGAAGGTCGCCGAACCCGGCCAAACCCTCGCCGACGACGTCGCCCGCGTCGAGGCGGTCCGTGCCCTGGTTCCCACGGTGCGGGTCGACGCCAACGGCGCCTGGACCGTCGCGCAGGCCGTCGAGGCCGCCGCCGCGCTGACCGCGAGCGGTCCGCTGGAGTATCTCGAGCAGCCCTGCGGCACCGTCGACGAGCTCGCCGAACTGCGCCGCCGCCCGGATATGAAAGGCGTGCCGATCGCCGCCGACGAGAGCATCCGCAAGGCCAGCGATCCGCTGGCCGTAGTGCGCGCCGGCGCTGCCGACATCGCTGTGCTGAAAGTTGCTCCGCTGGGCGGTATTTCAGCCCTGCTGGAGATTGCTGCCCAGATCGACATTCCGGTCGTGATCTCTAGCGCGCTGGATTCGGCAGTCGGGATCGGCGTCGGCCTGGCCGCCGCTGCCGCCCTGCCGGCGCTGCATCATGCCTGCGGGCTGGGTACCGGCGGGCTGTTCGTCGAGGATGTCGTCGAACCTGTCGCGCTGGTTGACGGCTACCTGCCGGTGGCGTCGGTGGCGCCGGACCCCGCGCGGCTGCAAGCGCTGGCCGCGTCGCCGCAGCGGCGGCAGTGGTGGATCGAGCGGGTCAGGGCCTGCTACCGGCTCTTGAGCTAACCGCCTATTCTGCGGCGCTCCGGCACCGCCGGCCCTACACTGCCCCAATGGCCCGATCTGGCGTAGGCGTCGTGGACGCCCTTATCGCCGCTCGCCCCACCGCCGACCTCCTTACTCGAATCAGTTACCTCGGTGCGGTTGCCAGCCGGGTCGACTCGTTCTGGGTGCCCGACCACCTCAATTCGCTGTGGCCGCGATCGCTGTGGCAACCGAAGTATTGCGGCGTAGCCAAGTTCCTGCCGTCCGCGGATGCCTATCTCGAGCCGTGGACGATGCTTGGGCACATCGCCGCGCGCAACCGCATCGGCCGGCTGCGGTTGGGCGTGGCCGTGACCGATGTCGGTCGACGTAATCCCGCGGTCACCGCGCAGGCCGCTGCGACGCTGCAGCTGCTCACCCGCGGCCGGGCCGTCCTGGGCATCGGCACCGGCGAGCGGGAGGGCAACGAGCCCTACGGGGTGGATTGGTCGAAGCCGGTCGCCCGGTTTGAGGAAGCGATGGCGACGGTCCGGGCATTGTGGGATTCGAATGGCGAACTGGTCACCCGGGATTCCCCGTACTTCCCGCTGCGTAACGCGATCTTCGATCTGCCGCCTTATCGCGGGAAGTGGCCGGAGATTTGGATAGCCGCACAAGGCCCGCGCATGCTGCGCGCCGTCGGCCGCTATGCCGACGGCTTCTTCCCTCCCACCGGACACCGACCGGAGGAGTACGCGCGCCGCTTGGACGCCGTTCGCTCCGCGGCTTCGGACGCCGGGCGTAACCCGATGTCAATAGTCCCGGCGGTTTGGTTGTCGGTCGTCACGAGCCGCACCACCGCCGAGGTGGACGAAGCCCTGGAATCCGAACTGATCAAGGCGTGGGCACTGAACGCGCCCGACGAGCTCTTCGCCCAACATGGCGGCCAACATCCATTGGGAGCCGGCTTCGCCGGTGGGCAGGATCTGCTGCCCCATGACTGGGATGAGCAGACCGCGCTGTCCCACATCAAGGCCATCTCACCGGAACTACAGCGGGACGTGGGTCTCGTCGGGACGCCCGATGAGGTCATCGATCGGGCGGCGGAGTGGCGCGACTGCGGAGTTCGCTACATCGTGGTACTCAATCTGAGCAGCTTGCAACGCAGCATGCGCGCCGGCTTTGCCGCGAATGCGTCGTTCTCAAAGATCGTGCGGGGGCTCAAGAAGCTCTACCCACTCGTGTCCTGATTTGTGGGGTGCATGGCGTAGACGCCATGGCGTCCTTCGCTGACACTTAGCGGTATGACCCGAAAAGTGCTGATAGTCGGCTTCCCGGGGGTCCAGGCGCTGGACCTGGTCGGCCCGTTCGAGGTATTCACCTCGACGTCGCTGGTGCTGGCGGCTGCTGGAAATGAAGCCAAGGAGGGCTACCAGGCGGTGGTGGCGTCGATCGACGGGCAGCCCGTATCCACCGAAACCGGCCTGGCCTTCGCCGCCACCGAACTGCCCGACCCGAGTGAGCCTGTCGACACCCTGATGCTGCCCGGCGGCCGTGGTGCGCGTGGTGGCCGGCGCGACCCGCGGCTCATCGACTGGATCGTCGCAGCGGCGCCGCAGGCCCGCCGGGTCGTCACCGTGTGCACCGGAGCTTTCCTCGCCGCGCAGGCCGGGCTGCTCGACGGCTGCCGGGCGACCACGCACTGGGCGTACGCCGATCAGCTGGCGCGTGAGTTCCCGGCAGTCGACGTCGATCCCGACCCGATCTTTGTCCGCAGTTCGCCGAACGTGTGGACCGCCGCCGGCGTCAGCGCGGGCATCGACCTGGCCCTGGCACTGGTCGAAGAGGACCATGGCACCGAGGTGGCGCAGACGGTGGCCCGCTGGCTGGTGCTGCACCTGCGCCGACCCGGCGGCCAGACGCAGTTCGCCGCACCGGTCTGGGTGGCCCGGGCCAAACGCGAACCGATCCGCGACGTCCAGGATGCCGTCGAATCCGAACCCGGTGGCGTGCACAGCATTACCGAGCTGGCCCGCCGCGCGGCGATGAGCCCACGGCATTTCACCCGGGTGTTCACCGACGAAGTCGGCGAGGCGCCCGGCGCTTATGTCGAACGGGTCCGCACCGAGGCAGCCCGCCGCCAACTCGAGCAGACCGACGACACCGTGGTGGCCATCGCTGCGCGCTGCGGATTCGGCACCTCTGAAACCATGCGCCGCAACTTCATTCGACGAATCGGCGTGTCGCCAGACCAATACCGGAGAACTTTCACCTGAAGCTAAGGAGTAGTCCATGACACAGATCGCGATCGTGACGTATCCGGGTTTCACCGCGCTGGACTTCATCGGCCCCTATGAAGTGCTGCGCTGGCTGCCCGACGCCGAGGTCCGCTTCGTGTGGCACGAACCGGGCCCGATCACCGCCGACTCCGGAGTGCTGGTCATCGGGGCCACTCATTCGTTTGCCGAAACCCCTTCGCCGGACGTCGTTTTGGTGCCAGGCGGGATGACCACTGTGGCGCACGCCCGCGACGAGAAGCTGCTGGACTGGGTACGTCAGGCGCATCAGAGCGCGACCTGGACGACGTCGGTCTGCTCGGGTTCGATCATTCTGGCGGCCGCCGGGCTGCTCGACGGCAAACGTGCCACCTCGCATTGGGCGGCCCTGCCGATGCTGAAAGGGTTGGGCGCCATCCCAGTTGGCGACGAACGTGTCGTACACCAAGGAGAAATCGCGACGAGTGCCGGGGTTTCGGCGGGTATCGACCTGGCGCTGTGGCTGGCCGGCCAGATTGGCGGGGAGGACCGCGCGAAGGTCATCCAGCTGTCGATGGAATACGACCCGCAGCCGCCGTTCGACTCCGGCCACATGTCCAAGGCATCCGCGAAGACCAAGGCGGCTGCCACCGCGCTGATGGCCAGGGATGTGGCCAAACCGGCTCAGCTCAAGGCCGGCACGCAGCTGCTGTGGAACCGCGCGCTGTCCGCCGCGCGGGCCAACGCCGCCCGCCGCTAAATTGCCGCAGCCGAACGGCCGCTCGCGGCCATATGCTTGGCAGATGCGGCGACTGGGCATCATCGGAGTCGCGGTGTGCTTGGCCATAGTCGGGTGCGCCGGCTGCACGTCGACCGTTGCCGGCACCGCCGTCGTGCACGGCGGCGCGAAAACCCCCACAGCGACGGCACACGGCCTGCCGGCCCTGCTGCTCAGCCTCGATGAGATGAAGCAGCTGCTGAAGTTCGAAGACATCGCCATCCAAGACACCTTGGTCCGGCCCGAGGCCCGGGGAATCTATCAGCCCGCCAGCTGTGTGGGTGCGGTGTTCAGCAGTATGGCGGGGTCCTATGACGGCAGCGGATACCGCGACTTCTATGAGGTCCGGCAGTCAGACGTGACTGGGGGAGGCTTGCCGCACTGGGTCGATCAGAGCGTCGCCACCTTCGGCAACAATGCGGCCGCAAAGGATTTCGTTGCCAGCCAGGTCGCCAAATGGCGCCAATGCACCGGCCGGCAGTTCAAGTATGCGTATCCGCTGCCAACTGACTGGCAGGACTCCTACCGTATCGGCGACACGATCGATTCCGGTTGCGTCACGATGATCTCCAACGTGACGACCGGCGACAAGCACTACACCGACATCCGGGCATTGGCCGCGAAGTCCAACGTCGTCGTCGACCTGCAATTCACCGGCTTCGACCTGACCGACGAGCCCGCAACGGCAGTCAACCGGATCCTGGATCGAATCGCTTCGCGTGGGCACGAGTGCGCGTTCTGGGCGTAACTCCCTAGGCCGCTATTGCGTCGATCACCGCTTCCGGGTTATCAAGCGAAACAAAGGTTTTCGCATCTGGCACCTCGATCAACTTCCCGTTGCTGAACAACTCGGCCAGCCGGCGGCCCAGGCTCGGCGTGAAACAGCGATCCGACTGGCCCCAGACCAGCGTGACCGGCTTGGTGAACCGGGGTAGCCGGGTGGCCACGTCGGTTAGATCGGTCTTCGCCACCTGACGCAACAGTGCCGCCAGATCACGGCAGATGCGTGCGTCCTTCAGGCACGGTTGCAGCCAGTCGGCCGTCATGCCCGGATCGGGCTGGTTGATCAGCAGGCCGAAGCCAAGCGGGGAGTGCCGCAGCGCGCCCAACCGCATTGGTCCGAAGAGCGCCTTGATCGAGATGGGGCCGCGAAGCACGCCGAACGCCATGTCGAATGGGGGAGGAGGGCATTTGTCGAAGGCGTCGCAGTTGGTCAGCACCAGGCGGCCAATCCGTTCGGGATGGGCGTCGACGACCAGTTGGCACAGCCCTCCGCCGGTGTCGCTTCCGACCAGCGTCACATCGGAAAGGTCGAGGGCCACGATCGCGTCGTTGATGATTTCCGCCACACCGGGCAGCGACAGCGCGCTGACCTCGCGGACCGGGATGGTGTGTGAGCCCAGCGGCCACGTCGGCACGATGCAGCGGAAACCGCGCCGCGCCAGGTTTTCGGCGACGTCGCGCCACAGTTGCCCGTCCACCAGGATGCCGTGGACGAACAGGACTGGCGGGTGTGCCGAATCCTGCGGTCCGAATTCCTGGTATTCGATGGTGGCTTGCTTGAGTGCGAGCTCTGCCATGTCGTTCGTTCCTCCTTGAACTCATCGATTCCGTTCCAGAGAAATTGGAGCTCAACGGCCGCTGCCAGCTCGACGCTGCGAACTGCCAGATACTGCCAACGCGCGAGGGTCACGTAGGTTCGTCGTAATGATCAACTTGGCTTACGAGGACCGCGGGACAGGCGAGCCGGTCCTGTTCATTGCCGGACGTGGCGGTTTGGGACGTACCTGGCATCTGAACCAGGTGTCTGCCTTTCAGGCGGCCGGCTACCGCGTGATCACCTTCGACAACCGCGGGGTGGGCGCGACGGAGAACACCGACGACTTCGCAACGCAAACCATGGTCTCCGATACCGCTGCGCTGATCGAATCCCTGGACGTCGCCCCGGTGCGCATCGTCGGGGTGTCGATGGGCTCCTATATCGCGCAAGAGCTGATGGTGGTCCGGCCCGATCTGGTCAGCAAGGCCGCGCTGATGGCCACCCGCGGCCGGCTCGACCGCGCCCGCGACTTCTTCCGCACCGCCGAAGGTGACCTGGCCGCCTCCGGTGTGCAGTTGCCGACGACCTACGACGCAAAGATCCGGCTGCTGGAGAGCTTTTCCCCCAAGACGCTGAACAACGAAGAGGCGGTCGCCGACTGGATCGGCATGTTCAACATCTGGCCGATCAAGATCACCCCTGGGTTGATCCGCCAGGGCGAGATTGCGCCGCTGACGAACCGGCTAGCCGCCTACCGAAGCATCACCGCGCCGGTGCTGGTGATCGGATTCGCCGATGACGTGGTGACGCCGCCGCACCTGGGCCGAGAGGTCGCCGACGCCATACCCAACGCCCGCTTCCTGCAGCTCGCCGACACCGGGCATCTCGGGTTCCTCGAGCGGCCAGAGGCGGTCAACGCCGCGATACTGCAGTTCTTCGCCGGAATGGCCGCTTAAGTCTGCTGGCTAGGCTGTACTGGTGAATCCCTCGACGGCTCAGGCTCGCGTCGTCGTCGACGAACTGATCCGCGGCGGCGTCCGCGATGTGGTGTTGTGCCCCGGCTCACGCAACGCCCCGCTGGCGTTCGCGCTGCAGGACGCTGACCGGGCCGGCCGGGTCCGGCTGCATGTCCGCATCGACGAACGCACCGCCGGATTTCTGGCCATCGGGCTGGCGATCGCCGCCGGCGCGCCGGTCTGCGTCGCAATGACGTCGGGCACCGCGGTGGCCAACCTGGGCCCGGCCGTGGTCGAGGCTAACTACGCCCGGGTGCCGCTGATCGTGTTGTCGGCCAACCGGCCCTACGAAATGCTCGGCACCGGCGCCAACCAGACCATGGAGCAGCTGGGCTATTTCGGCACCCAGGTCCGGGCCACGATCAGCC
>NZ_JBAPPI010000586.1:0-1597 GCF_049280035.1 Mycobacterium sp.
CCCAGGGATGGTGAGCTTCCGACCGCCCTGTGCTCCGACCGCATACACCACGGCGTGGTGATGCGCCACCAGTTCGGCATGGTTAATGTGGCGGCCCACGTCGACATCGAGGTAGAAATTCGCGCCGAATGATGCGAGACGTTCGAACCTGCGTGACACTGACTTGGTATCAGGGTGATCTGGAGCGACTCCGAACCGTATCAGTCCCCAGGGCGTCGGTAGGCGCTCGAAGATATTCACCTCGGCATCCAAATCGCCACGGGTAAGCAGGCTTTCGGCCGCATAGCATGCCGACGGCCCGCAGCCGACAATCGCGACGCGCAAATGCCCGTCGATGACCGGGCCGACCGGTGTTCTGGTCGGTAGCGCCGGGATGTACCGCCGCCGATCGTCGTCGGAATAGTAGTGGGCGTTGAGCTCGACGAACGGGCGGTCACGCGGCAGCAGCTGATGTGCGGCCTTGATCGCATCGACGGGGCACACATCGACGCATGCGCCGCAGTCAACGCATGCTTCAGGGTCAATAGAGAGAATTTCCGCGCTAGCGAACTCCGGTTCATCGGGGCGCGGATGGATGCAGTTTACCGGGCACACCGCCACGCATGCGGCGTCGCTGCAGCACGACCGAGTAATCACATGCATCGGCGAATTACCCAACCCAATGCTGCGGAAAGGCGGTCAAGGAGGTTGGCGGCGTTGGGATGCAAAGGCATTTCGTCGAGCTCCAATGTTCAGGGACGTGTAGACGGAGTATCTGCGTGCGAGACACCTGCGAGAAAGAAGGCGATCTGCGCGGATTCCGGACCAGCATTGCTCCACGCGTGAGACGTTCCGTTCTGCACGAAGGTATCGCCTGCGGACAACGTCGCTCGATCGCCACTATCCAGTACGACGGTGACTTCGCCGGATAGCACTACCGCGAGATCGATTGTTGGAGTGCGATGAAATCGAGGATCAACGCGGTCAACGTATTGCGCGGCGCCCGGCAGTAGCTTCGCAAATTCTGCGATGAGTTCCGAGGCCGCAACCCGTGGCGGGTCGATTTCCGTGGAGTCAGGGCTAAGACTCATGACGACGAATCTGGCTCCGCCGTTGGGCGGGAAGAAGTCGTATGTCGCGGGTAGGTTTCCGTCGTCGGGAAACGTGGGCGCCACGTCCCAGCCCCATACACGATGAACCCCGAAACCTGGGCGGACCCGTGAGGTGTCGCCCGTAACCAGCTGGTCGCTCGCAATGACGGCTTTACCATTGGCGTCGTGACCGGTAACCACCCGACGGATCGCCTGACTCATCGTGGTGCCTCGAATGTCCAATCAGCGACATTGAGCTCCCGAGTCATGCCCCAGTAGTCCACCAGACGCCACGGGCTGTTGGCCACCACCCGGCGGCGGCTGTTCCGATACCAGCTTCCGACCTCTACCTGAGACCAGACCATCCCGTTGAGCGCAGTATCAAGCCGGTTCTGATAATCGGCGAACACGTCATTGCGACATTCCATTGCGCCGTATCCACCTTCGAGCAGCTCGCGAACACACTGAGCGATGTACCTGGCTTGGCACTCCGCGTGGAAAATGATGCTGCCACCATGGCCAAGGTT
>NZ_JBAPPI010000587.1:0-2276 GCF_049280035.1 Mycobacterium sp.
GTCAGAACGCAGCGCCAGGTAGCCGCCCGCGCCGAGACCGCCGGCCAGCACGACGAGCGCTGCCGCGATGCCGACCAGCCAGCCGCGGCCCAGACGCGACGCGCTTCGCCCGTCGTTCGCCGAGTCGGTCGCATCCTCGGTGCTCGCCTCGGTGTCGACCTCCGATTCCGATGAATCCTCGGCCTCGATGTCGTGATTGAGATCCTCGGTGGTTGTCTCGGTGCTGGTCTGGTCGGTTCCGACCTCGGAAGACGACGAATCATCGGTCTCGTTCGGATTCAGCCGGCTGGCGCCAGCATCGCCTTCCATCCGTCATCTCCTGTGTTGCTCGAGTTGCTGACGGAGTATTTGGCACCGTCAGGGCCCACCACCTCGCCACTCATCGGACTATAGACGGCGGCCGGTGGCCCGCCCGGAGTGTAGACGCAGGGGTTGGGCTGCTGCCCGTTGCACTGAACGCTACCGGTACCCGGCCGCTGCAGCGGATCGCTAATCGGCGGCGGTGTCAGCCCGGCTGGCGGCAGCCTATCGGCAGGCAGTGGGTTCAGGCCGTTGTTGACCGACGGCGCCGGTATCACGTGGCCGGGATCTACCGGCTGATCGCATCGCGCGCCCGGTGCCGGGCAGTTCCGGAACTGGTTGGGGTCGCCGAACCACGGGTTGGTGCCCAGCGGCACATAGGGTTTGTTGCTCCGGCAGTCCTCCGGCGTCGCCGCGCGTTTCCCCGGGACATCGACACACGGAATGTTGCGCGCTCCGCGCACCGCGTTAGCCTGGAAGTCCTGCGGGATCCTGCAGTAGTTCCCTTCCCGCAGCGGCGCAATGCTGGTATCCGCGGGCGAGCGCCACTCCGGTGCCGGCCTAAAACCGGTCAAACAGGGCGGCGGGTAGTTGATCGCCAGCGAGAGGTCCAGCGAGGCCATGTGGTCCTTCTCGTACGGCGCGGATATCGTCTGCACGAGCGACCCGAGCTGCGGCAAGAACACCAGCGTCTGCTCGACGCCGCCGTGGTAGCGCTTGAGCATGTCGATCACGATCTCGAGGTTGGCCAGGGTCTGCGGCAGGGCCTCGCGGACGTCGCTGAACACCGAGTTGACTTGATCGGCGGTCGGCGCCGCTTGGGATAGAACGCTTCTCAGATGCGAGTCTTCTTGAGCGGACTCCGCACCCAATATGTTCAGGTTGTGTGCCCAGCGGTCGATCGCGCTACTCGACTTGGCCTGGCTGTCCAAAATCGGCGCGGAGTTCTGAATGATGTCGTCGACGTCGTTGATGTTGGTTTTGAAGTCACTGACGATCGCCTGGGTGGAGTCGACCAGCCGTTGCAACGCCGGACCCAATCCGCCGACTGCTTCCGCGGTCTCGTCGAGCAACTGGCCGATCTTGTCCTTGGGCAGTACCTCGAGCCCACGGTTGGCGGTGTCCAGCGCCGGGCCGATGTCGCTCGGCACGGTGCCGTTGGTCATGGTCTGCCCGGGCGAGAAGAAGCCGCTCGCTTTGCCCTCCGACACCAGGTCCAGATACTGCTCACCGACCGCTGACACCGAGTGAACGTTCGCCGATGCGTCAGCCGGAATCTTGTACCGGCTATCGATGCTCATCGTCGCCTCGGCGCCGTGCTCGGTCGGCTCCACGTCGGTCACCTTGCCGATAGTGATACCGCGGTAGGTCACGTTGGCCGTCGGGTACAGACCGCCGGAAGCCGGCAGCTCGGCCTTCAGCGGGTACTGGCCGATGCCCGCCAGGCTTGGAAGGCGCAGGTAGTACCAACCCAGTACCAGAAGGGCAACCACCGTCAGGATGCTGAACAGCACCAGCTGACGCCTGATGAAACGAGTCAGCATTGCCGGTCCGCCCTCTCCACCAGCGGCCCCCCGGGGGCGTCGTTCGGGTTCGGCGTGTACCGCACGTCGGGGATCATCGTCGCGGGGTCGCGACCAAACGACTGCTCCCATGCCCGCAACGCGCCAGAGAACCCGGTCCCGGTGAGGAATGCATTGTCAATCGCCGACAACGTCGTGTCGACCTCGAGCGACGAGTTCATGAAGTCGCCGCGGATCAGCTTCGGAGCGCTGTCGAGGTCGAACGGTGCGGTGAAGATCAACTTCAACGCACCCAGCAGGTCGGGCGACGCACGGCCCAGCTCCTTCAACGGGCACTGGAGCAACTGGAAGTCCTGGTGCAGCGGTCCCCGCGCTTCGCCCAGGTACAGGGCGGCGGCTTGGCTGAGCTGGCCCACCGACTCAACCGCGTCGATCAAATGCTGTTGATAGTCC